>CAZPBT010000168.1:0-7188 GCA_964584555.1 uncultured Chitinophagales bacterium | reverse complement strand
GCGGTCAGCCTGTAAGTTATAAAAACGCACTTGCCGTGCGTGCGTTATGCGAAAAATATGGCATTTTGCTTGTGCTGGATGCTTGCAGAATTGCCGAAAACAGCTATTTCGTAAAACATCGGGAGGCGGGTTTTGAAAATCAAACGTATCGCGAAATTGGTACTGCATTCCTGCGTTTGGGCGACGCATTTATTATGAGTGCCAAAAAAGACGGCTTAGTAAATATGGGTGGTTTGCTCACGCTGAAAGATAAAAAGCTGGCTGAGCAATGTATGAATTTACTGATTATTTCAGAGGGATTTGTTACATACGGCGGTTTAAGCGGCAGAGACATGGAGGCACTGGCTGTCGGATTGCAGGAAGTATTTGATGATGATTATTTACACTATCGCATAAAAAGTACGGAATATCTGGGCCGACATTTGAATGAAATGGGAATACCCACCGTAAAACCTTATGGTGGTCATGCCATTTATGTAGATGCTAAAGCTTTTTATAGTCATATAGCCCCGCACGAATATCCGGGGCAATCCCTCGTTTGTGATTTGTATGTAAAAGGCGGTATTCGTTGTTGCGAAATTGGTTCGGTGATGTTTGGTAAAACGGATGCACAAGGCAATTTTGTGCCCGCACAATTTGAGCTGGTACGTTTGGCTATTCCTCGAAGAGTTTATACACAAAGCCATATCGATTACGTGATTGATATATTTGCTGAATTGAGTGAAGAAAAACAAGCTTCAAAAGGCATGAAAATCACGTACGAACCTCCATTTTTGCGCCATTTTACCGCCCATTTCGAGCGAGTAGAATAGATGATGTGCTTTTGTTTGCATTTTGCTGACAGCTCTATTGCAACTACACTATTCTTAAACTTCCCGAAACAACAATTTCCCTATTTTTGCGCCCATGTTGCAAGCTACAAATCTTTCTATCATATTTGGCAGTCGTATTTTATTCGACAATGTTACTTTTACCATACAACCCAAAGACCGTATCGGTTTGGTTGGCAGAAATGGTGCGGGAAAATCTACTTTACTGAAAACCCTGAATGGCGAAATTACTCCTCAAGAAGGAAGTATTGCCAAGCCGAGCTCTTATTCTATCGGCTTTTTGAAGCAGGAAATCAGAGCGCAAAATGAACCTACCGTATGGCTGGAAGCACAAACTGCATTTCGCGAAATTAATATTTTGCAAGCTAAATTAGATGATATTCAGCATCAGCTGGAAACCAGAACGGATTATGATACGGATGATTATCTGAATTTGTCTCAGGAGTTTTGCGATATCAATGATCGTTTGGTGCATCTCGATATTGATGATAAAGACAAAAACACGGAGTTGGTATTAAAAGGTTTGGGTTATCAACGTGAAGATTTTGATAAAGCGCCATCTACTTTTTCAGGGGGCTGGGCAATGCGCTTAGAGCTAGCCAAATTATTGTTACAATATCCTGATTTATTGTTGTTGGATGAGCCGACCAATCACTTGGATATAGAGTCTATTATTTGGTTAGAAAGTTTTTTTAAAACGTATGATGGTGCGATAGTACTGGTTTCGCACGACAAGAAATTTTTGGATAATGTATGTAATAAGACTGTCGAATTAGAATTGGGTAAAATGTATGAATACAAAGCCAATTATTCCAAATACCTGATTTTGAAAGAAGAGCGACGGGAAAAACAATTGCAAACGTATAAGAATCAGCAAGATCAAATCAAGCAGATAGAACGAAATATTGAACGATTTAAAGCCAAAGCCAGCAAGGCTTCTTTTGCACAAAGTTTGGTGAAAAAGTTAGACAAAATGGATGTGGTGGAAGTGGAGCAAGATGATGTGCGCGCCATGCGTTTCCAGTTCCCAATGGGACAACAAAGCGGAAAAGTAGTTGTAAAATCCACGAATCTAGCGAAAAGTTACGGGGAAAAAGAAGTTTTCCATGATGTCAATCTTGAAATAGAACGTGGGGATAAAGTAGCTTTTATCGGTAAAAACGGTATGGGCAAAACCACAATGGCAAAAATCATCGCCAAAGAAATAAACTATGATTCTGGTAATTTAGATTTGGGTCATAATGTAAGCCGTGCATTTTTTGCACAACACCATGCTGAGCATTTGCCTAAAAATCTCACCATTTTGCAATATATGGAAGACACTGCACCGCCGGAAACCAGAGCACAGGTGCGCAATATTTTGGGTGCATTTATGTTCAGTGGTGAAGATGCCACGAAAAAAATTAGTGTGCTTAGCGGGGGAGAACGTGCACGTGTTTGCCTGGCGCATTTGTTATTACATACCAGCAATGTATTGATACTGGATGAGCCAACCAATCACCTTGATATTAAAGCGAAAGAAGTCTTGAAAGAGGCCATTTCCAAATATCCCGGTACGGTCATCGTCGTGTCGCACGACAGAGATTTTTTAGCCGGTATGACTAATAAAGTGTATGAATTTAAAGATGGTGTTGTCAAAGAATTTGTCGGAGATATCGAAGCCTTTTTTGAAGAACGTCGTTTGCAGGATTTCCGTGAAGTGGAGCTAAGCCAACAGTCTGTAACTGAAACCACTCCTAAGAATACAATCAGTTCAGAACAGAAAACGGTAAATACTTCTGATAAAAAAATCAAAAATCAGATAAGTAAATTAGAACAAGAAATTGCAGAAAAGGAAGCACAGATAAATGCACTGGAACTAAAGATTGCCGAGCTTTCTGCCGAAGGAAGATATGACGAACTCATAGTAAAACAACTCGGTGAAAATAAATCTCAGTTAAATAAGCTGATGGAAGATTGGGAAAAATGGAGTGAGCAAGTTTAAGCAGAAATCACCTCTTCCTGACGAATTACTTCTATTGGTGGTACCCAGGCTGCATGTACTTTGGTATTGATAAAAGATACTGATTTCACAGCTAAAAGGGAGAAGAAAGGGGCTGCTAATACGTCAATTGTATAATGCACTTTTTGCCATAAAATCATCACGGCAACAGAAATCGTGATAAACAACAAAATACGTTTGGTGTACTTGCCTTTTGCCACGATAAAAAACAAGAAGCTGGAGGATACATGTCCGGAGAAAAATAAGTCATTTACTACTCTGTGCCCATTTTGATGCATGTAAACTTCTGCAAAGGGATCTCGTAAAAAAATCATATCCACAGGTGCTTGCAAAGGCCATAAAAAAATGGTGATGGTACGAAACAGCATCAGCAAGGCATATGCCTGAAAGGCAACAGACAAACCTCTCGGATCGTCATAAAAGGATGCAAAGCATAAGACAATTCCCAAATGAAATAAAACAAATATAATAGTAGAAAAATCTTGTGGTCTGAACTGCGCCAGTAGTGGATCGTGCAACAGCATACCCGGGCGTTGCGTAAATTCTGCGATATAAGTTTTGCAATATTTTGCAGCGAATAAAAGAATAATCAAAGAAATCAGAAAATAGATAATATGTACCGGAGAAGATAAATAATACTTCCAATTCAAAAGTCCGTTTTTGATTTTTGCAGCCATTTCAGGTTCTCAATAAAGCACAAAAATATTTCAAAATTTTCACATTCGCCACATAAAAATTGCAAATAGTTGTTTTTAACCAAAATTTAAGTAAATGCAGTATTAATATTTTTATTTCGTATGTGTGATGATAGAAATACATCATGATTTTGATAACGTATTGCTATACGTCCGGCTGTAGAATGAATTTGATATATTTGAATGAACTTCTCCCAGTCAAAAGATATGTCAAATGCGATACTTCTGAATTTATCCTGATGTCTGTTGGTCGATTTTTCCTGACTGAAATTCCACTTTTCAAGACTTTGACTCAGCCAGTCTGTTTCCGGTTTTACTTTGTATTGTAAAAGATAATCAATAACAAAAAGCTGCTGCAACAGTTGGTCAGTTTCATAATTTTCCAGAATAAAAAAATAGGCAGTTTGATATATGGCTTTTTGAGTGACGGGCAGATTTTTCATTTTTTGCTCATAATACAACCCAAGTTGCCATAAGAATTCAAACGCATCCAGGTAAGATGAAACATATTTCAGCGTATGAATCAATCTTTTTTTATTCCAGTATATCTCCAGAGCTTCTTCCATGATGAGAATATCCTGTAATTCCTTCTTGGATAAAAATTTACTTTCTGTAAGCTGATAAGGTGGCAAAGCATCGTAAACAAAATTGTATTCCGTATATTTTTCTCTAACAGGCGTTCCTTTTAATAATTTCAAAAATCCGAGCTGCAATTCGGGAGCAAACAAGGCAAAAACCTCATTGAATCCTTTGTGAATGTCTTCAAAATAATCATGCGGCAAACCGACAATCAAATCCAGATGCAGTTCTATCTTATTTTCTATTTGCTTAATAATATTTTTAGTCTTATCGAAATTTTGTTTTCGACTCACGGCTAAATTTGCCTGCGAATTCACACTTTGAATGCCAATTTCAAAACGAAATAAATTCGGTGGTACATTTTCTTGAATAAAACGGATGATATCAGGATGTAAGATGTCGGCAGTTATTTCAAACTGAAAGACATTGCCGGGTTGATGATGGTCTAAAATAAACTGAAAAATTTCAAGTGTAAAATCGCGTTTGATATTAAAAGTACGGTCTAAAAATTTAATCACCCTGCCATTTTGCATCAAAAACAACAACTGTGATTTAATGGTGTCTATAGGCAAATAGCGCACTTTATTATCCAAACTTGCCAGACAAAATTCACATTTATACGGACAACCGCGAGAGGTTTCAATATAGAGTACTTTTGTTTTTAAAGTCGCAAGGTCATCATATTGATAAGGATTGCAATCAGTATATTGCGTCAAGTCAAATGTTTCGCTTTTTTCAGTATAGTTTATTTTTCCATCATTTTTAGAAACAAGATTCGGAATGTTTGTGATGTTCGGATATTGTTCTACAAATTTCGAGAAAGGAAGTTCTCCTTCACCTGTGATAATAAAATCGATAAAACTAAGCGAGATAACATTTTCCCATGCATAACTCACTTCCGGACCGCCAAGCAGTATTATTACATCGGGATTATTTTGTTTGATAATTGCACACACTTCAAGAGTTTGTGTGATATTCCAGATATAACAACTGAAACAAACCACATCAAAATCTGCGCAATAGTTTGCCATGGCATCTTTATCTTCTTTTATGGTGAATTCGTGCCAGCTTAAATCTGCTTTATCTTTATTCAAATGATATAATAAACGAATGGCAAGATTCGGATGGATATATTTAGAATTTAGTGTGGTGAGTAAGAAACGCATATGCGCAAAGGTAAAATATTTTCCAGGAAGAGTCTCTCGTAAAGGAGTCTGCAATAACTTCAACTTTTATAGCTCACCAAACTAAATAAAACTTTTCATGATTACAAGTTGTACTATTTCAATTCCCGTCATTCCGAACACAGAGAGGAATCCTGTGCATCTTGGGATTTCTCACTACATTCGAGATGACGAAGAATACACCATTATTCCGTCTCACCTGAGGTCCCGTATATTTTGGAACAATTTGAATACGCAGAAAATGTTACTATTTTAAAAATATGTAGCTAACACTCTACAAAAAAACAAGGAGATTTTTTATCTTAGTTAAATGAGATATTATCAGCTAATCATATTTTGCACGCTCTTCATTCTTTTTTCATGTAAAAAAGAAAATAACAATGCAAGGCTACAAAACAATATAACAGATGACCCGACTATTTTCCAGGATCATTATGGTCGTCAGTTAATTTTACATGGTTTAAATACGGGTGAAAAAAATCCTGCGGCAGATCCATGGATACAGGAGAGTGATGTAGATAGAGAAGATAAAGAATTTGGATTCAATTTTGTTAGGTATCTCATTCTTTGGGATGGTATTGAACCTCAAAAAGATGTATATGATGAAGCCTATTTAGACAGGATAGAACAACGTGTAAACTGGTACACATCACGTGGAATGTACGTGATGTTAGATATGCACCAGGATATCTATTCGAGTGTATTTGGTGGAGATGGCGCACCTGCCTGGGCGGTGCACACAAATGGACATCCTATAAACACAACAAATAATTCCGGTGCATGGTTTCTGAAAAATTTAGACCCGGCTGTCATTGCTGCTTTAGGAAACTTCTGGAATTATACTACATACAAAGAACTACAAGATCATTATATTTTAGCTTGGAAAAAGGTAGCAAATCGGTTTAAAAATAATCCATTCGTAATTGGTTATGACTTGATGAACGAACCATACGGTGGCGATCCTTTAAAAGCATTAGGCGATTTTGAGAAAACAACTTTAAAGAACTTTTATAACAAAATTATTCCGGAACTTAGGGCAATAGAACCGGATAAATATTTATTTTTTGAACCGCAGTCATTGTTTATAAATTTTGGTGTAACCTCTAATTTACCAAAAATAAATGATACACGTGCTGTACAACATCTTGGCTATGCTCCGCATTTTTATCCATTTTTTGTAGAAGCTGTAACCGGTCCATATAATGCAAGTGCAAAACAAAATACAAAAGATTGTTTTAATAGCAGAACTAAGGAAATGCAACGGCAAAATTGTCCAATGATTATTGGAGAAACCGGGTTAAGTCCGAGTACAACTGGTTTTGATAATTATTTAAACGATATGATGAATTATTTAGATTCTATGCAGGCAGGCATATCGTATTGGTTCAATGGCCATGGTGGTGGCTGGAGTCCATTAAATGCAGATGGTACAGAGTCGCCTATAATGCCGCATTTAGTACGAACTTATCCAAAGGCAACAGCAGGTAAAATTACAAAGTTTAGGTTTGATGTAAACACAAAAACATTTTCAATGACATTTATTACGAACGCTGCTATTACGCAACCAACTGAAATTTTTGTACCTAATCGCTTTTATCCCAATGGCTGGAATTTGAATGTCATCGGTACATCCAACTATACCCAGTCTTATGATAACACGAAACAGCTGTTAAAATTTTCTACAACAGAAAATAACAAAGAAATTAAGATTGAAATTACAGCAAAATAAATGAGCTCAAGCAAAATTTTCAGTGTCGTCAGAAGTTATCTTCTGGAGAAAATAAACGAATGTGGTGTCAGGTCGAAAGGCCTGACACCAATGAAGAAGAGTATAAGCGCAATGTTAAACCCAGAATCCGCATTAGGGAAAAAAGGTATAAATTTGGGTAAAAAATTCT
>CAZPBT010000167.1:0-7190 GCA_964584555.1 uncultured Chitinophagales bacterium | reverse complement strand
TTTGCTTTCGCAATAGAATCTGCTTTCAGTTGTTTAAGTTTATTTGCTTTAGCAATAGAATCTGCTTTTATTTTATTGGCTACTGCAATGGAGTCCATCCATCGTCGTTCAGCAGTTGTAGGTATCCATACTTTTCGGTCTTTAAAGATAAAATCAATCATGTCTTTATCCCTGCCATATATATCAGCATAAAATTTCATATTGCCGTTAAAATCGGCCTCTGCAGTGAAATACCGAAAATAAACAGGAATGCCTTTTTTAAGTCTGAAAATCCTGGTGGCAATTCGTTTGTCTCGAATTGCTTTTAGTGAATCATACGTGATTTGGAAAGTGTCCATTTGCATCAGATTGGCTGCTACTTCAAGCGGATCCTGACAGCGAACACAACCGTGACTGGCGGCACGAACATCAGAGCCGAATAAGCCTTTAGTAGGAGTATCGTGTATATAAACAGAATAACGGTTGGGGAACAATATTTTAACTGTACCCAGCGCATTGCGGTAGCCGGGCGGCTGAACTACTTGTGTCCAGTTGCCTTTCTTCGTCACGGTATACCCTTTGAATGATTTCATCTCATTTTTAACTATATCCTGCGGCACTGACCATGTAGGCCAAAGTACGATTTCGTTAATCTTACTTTCCAAAATCGGCGTCTTGTTTTTAGCATTGTTTTTTCCAATCACCACATTTTTTTCCAGTCGCAAAGTGTCGTTCTCAATTATTTTTAACTTGAAAGAAGGAAGATTAACCCACACATATTTTTCGGGCAATTCCAGAATTTTTTCTTTTCTCCATCGGTCTGCATTTATAGCCATCAAGTAAAACTTCTTGGAGTTATCGCGTTCCAGTGCTTTTATGGTATTGCCACCTATCGTACCATCAGCTTTAAGATTATTGTCTTTTTGAAAATGCTTGAGTGCTTGTCTGAAAGCAGAATCATTCTGACGCAGGCTGTCTTCAAGATAATGATGGTATACGAGCGCTTTCTTTGTATCATTAACAGAGCCTATAGAATCAAATTTAGGGTCGCGGATGTGGATGATTTCTCCAGAAATGTTGTTTTGAGAAACGAATGAACGCAAAGCGTCCATAAATCTGTTATACATCGGATTGTCAGGTTCCAGTACGGCCAGCACTTTTGGGATAGAGTCTGATTGTGTCTTTGAAAGCAAATCGTTATATTTTTTATTCAAACCCCAAAAGTTAAAATTCAATCCTTTAGTAGTGTCTAAAAACATTCCTTTGTCTAAATGAAGCGCCATTTGATAAAATGAACGAGTGAGTTGAAGCTCTAATTCTTTCGACAAATGGAAATCAATATTCGGTCTTATCGAATTCAGCGAGTCGTAGATTTTTTTAGTAGTTTCAAAATCATACAAATCTTTATTAAGCCCTAAAAATTCGGCATGTGAAACAAAATCATACATTTCTTTTCCTTTCTGATTTAATACTTCCCGGCTTACCCAAAGTGGCTTATAATTGTTTTCATCGTAATAGGCTTTAATTAAATTATGCCAGCCCTCATTTTTAGTGCTGTCAATTTTGTCATTAGCCAATTTGGGAATGGATTCGCTTAGCACAGCGGATAGATTGTCAAGAAATTCTTTATCGTCTTTTGGAACAACTATGCTGTTTTCTATTTTTTCGGCGTTACTGTTTTTACAGCCTTTACATCCCGATAATGTCAGAACAACAGTAAGTGTAACACTAAAAATAAACAGAGAAATCAGACTGTTTTTCATAAATAGTTTATCGGTTTTAAATACAGAGATATTTGTCAGTACAAAAGTACAAATTATGCGAGTAAATTGAGATAATAAGGTAATACGGTAATAGTTAATTAACTAAAAGTGCGTGGCTACTACGCATTTCTTTTTGGTGCGTTTCGTATTGCCGTTCATGTCTTTGATTTCAAAAACCATCAAATAGATGCCTACTTTGGCTTTCTCGCCGTTATTGGTAGTGCCGTCCCAGATAAAATAACCCTCTTTAGGTAGAGATTGACTATTAATCAGAGTTCGTACAGGTGTGCCGTTTATGTCATAAAATGCAATTGTAGCTACACTTCCTGCTTGTTCAAAATTGTACTCAATGACAAATTCATCGTCAAAACCGTCTTGGTCAGGTGAGAAAACTTCAGGTTTGATATGGATATTATTATCCAAAGAAATATCGGTAAAAGTAGAGTTGAGATAACCCGGTGTAGCAAAGCCTGCACTTTCAGCAGCAGATTTCCAGTTGGTTTTTTCTTCGTTATTGGCTAAATCATTTGTTCTTTCCAGAGAAACGCCCTGATAGGTTTTCAATAAAGAGAAATGCCATTTATCGGTGTAATGCAAACGATCGAGTGCTGTATTGTCTGTGTTTTTTAATACTACTATATCTTCTTTAATTCCAAAATCCGGCAAGTTGCCAATTATAATATTGTCTACTACGGCATTCGGATAATCATGAAGGATTGCATTTTTATCTTGTGTAATAACCACATAGCCGTACGGTTGGATATATTGAGAAGAAGCAGATAAATCTGTTGAAAGCTGGAATCCTGAAATAGGATCCTCTTTTATAATATTAATGTCTTTTACGCTGAAAATATTGTTCGTAGGATTGTATATTTCTACAAAATCCGACCCTCCTGATTTGGGATAATGCAAGATTTCGTTTAATAATAATTCTCCACTCACAGGTTTACGTGTGATGGCAATATCCAGCGTTTCTTGAGGATGAAAAATTCCGGCACATCCGTTCATGTCTTTTATAGTCAGCTTGTATAATACATTTGTAGTCAATGCTGGTGTTATAGTAATTGTTACTATTGATGGATTGCTTTGCACCAAACTGACAGTAGATATGGCTATCCCGTTATCCAAAAGATAATTGGACGCAGTTGTTAGATCTGATTGATTTAATTCTCCGCCAAATTGTACGCCTATTTGTGTAGATGAAATTTGTTGAACATGGGCATTTATGGTTTGTGTGGTATATGCATGATTTAGTGTGCCCGGTGTGCCGCCGTTTACATTTGCTGCAGCCTCCCAAAATGATTTACGAGTACAACCGGCTTCATAGCCCTGATTAAATAATTCTAAACTCCATCCGCCATTTTGTTTAGCAGATGATCGATACCAACTATTGTCAAAAGTGAGTGAATCAATAACAATGGCTAAGTCTGAAACCAGGGTAGCATTATTCGTTATTGTGGTTAACCCGTTTGCCGGAATTACAGTGCCAAATCCGTTAAAATAAGCAATATCAGCTTGATTGCAGAGAATGACTAAGCTGTTAGGGGTAATTGTGCCCGTGTTAATTAAAGCTCCGTTCACTGTCCATCCCGAGAGGTTAATTGGAAATGCGGTTGTATTCTTGATTTCTATATATTGTTTATCGGGCAAGCCATGCGTGGGATTTGGTCTTGCCATAATTTCGTTAATGAGTACATCGCCGGCTTGTGCATAGTAGGCAGATGTAAAATTGAAATCGTGAATGATAATGCTGTTGCTTGCCGTATCCTGAACATTATTTACGGTCAGTGTGTAGGCTGTGTTTGATGCCAAAGGTGTTGCAAGTACTAAGTGAACTGTATTCGGATTTGCCACATCCTGCGTAGAAGAGGTAATAGTTATTGAAGGGCTTAATAAATAATTTGCAACCGTACCGGCAGTCGGGTTGCTTACAGGCTCAGAAAAAACGACATCAACATGTGTGGCATTAACGGCATTTACAGCAGTAATTACAGGCGGAACAATGTCTGAAATAACATCCGGCAATTGAATGGCACTGATATCATCAAAATAGAAATTAGTAGCATTAACCCCTGTATATTGGCAATATAAACCAAAATAATTGGTAGCAGTATAAGTGGTTTCTGTTAAGCTGTCAATAGCAGTAAAAGTAGGAGCTCCTGCATTTTTCCAATAAAATACCCATTTACCCAAATTATTTTTAATTACTTTGATAGATAATTCGGGTTGAGCAGCTAACTGAGCAACTAACATGTTTTTTAATAAAACTTCGTTTGTGCCATCCTGACGGTAAAACTCAAGTCCGTCAGATGCACCATTTCTTCCAATTTTTAAGAAATAGCCCTGATTGGAAGCCGTTAAATCATTAGAGGTGGAAAATAAATAAAATTTAACGTAATCATTGTCAGAAGGATTAAACTGGAGCCGGGTATACATATTCCACTCTACACTGCGAGTAAGTGTACTGCCTGTTACTAAATATGCAGTGCCACCACTTAATGAGCCGTTTAACTGCAATTCTTTAGCCGGATTCACCTGAAAAGAAGTTACATTGCCTGTCCAAGAGGGATTATTGGTAATACCACCATCTGTAAATTGGTCATTAAACTGGGCATGACCCAATTTAAAATATAATAAAATCCATAATAACAGGTATACCTTTCTCATCAACTAATAAATTTAATCACTTCTTCCATTATTTAGTCGGTAAAATACAACGAATGGTTGTTTCGTAATATTAAATTAAACAGAAAAGTTAAGCAGAGTATCTATTTTTGTAAAAAAATACCAAATATGAAAGTAGCAGTAGTTGGAGCAACCGGATTAGTAGGCACAGAAATGCTGAATGTTTTGCTTGAGCGCAAGTTTCCTGTTTCAGAATTGATTCCGGTCGCCTCTGAGCGTTCCGCCGGAAAGAAAATCAGCTATAATGGCAATGAATACACCGTTGTTACGCCACAAAAAGCAATCGAAATGAAACCGGCAGTGGCACTTTTTTCAGCCGGTGGAAACACCTCTTTGGAGTGGGCACCGAAATTTGCAGAAGCGGGTATCACTGTTATTGATAATTCGTCGGCATGGCGTATGGACCCTACCAAACCGCTTATTGTTCCCGAAATTAATGCTGATATTTTAACTAAAGAGGATAAAATTATTGCCAACCCAAACTGTTCAACTATCCAGATGGTTGTTGCTATCAATCCTTTGCATAAGAAATATGGAATAAAACGTGTTGTGGTGTCAACTTACCAGTCAGTAACCGGTACAGGAAAAAAGGCTGTTGACCAGCTGATGAACGAGCGTGCAGGTATAGAAGGTGAAATGGCATATAAATACAAAATTGACTTGAATGTAATTCCTCAAATCGATGTGTTTTTAGATAATGGTTACACCAAAGAAGAAATGAAAATGGTGAAAGAAACCTGCAAAATTATGCGCGATGACAATATTAAGGTAACGGCAACTACAGTTCGAATTCCGGTGATGGGCGGGCATAGTGAGAGTGTGAATATAGAGTTTGAAAATGATTTCGATTTATCCGAAGTATTCCAGCTGCTGGGCAATGCCCCGGGCGTATTAGTTGTAGACGAACCTTCTTCTCAATTATACCCGATGCCAAAAGATGCGCATGGCAAAGATGAAGTATTTGTAGGCAGACTTCGCAGAGATGAAACACAGCCGAATACCTTGAACATGTGGATAGTGGCAGATAATTTACGCAAAGGCGCAGCAACTAATGCTATACAAATAGCTGAATATTTAGACGCACAAGGCTTTTTAAACTAAGTTATAATCATTTTTTATTCCCGGTATCCTGGATAAAAACAATGTGCTAAGAAAGTTGATGGTATGCACTTCTCTGATTAAGAAAATGGGAATAAATGGAGTGGTGTATGCTGAAAAATCAAGTATTTTCTGTTAAAATGCTTAGGCTGAACTTAGAGTAGTTGTTTTGCTTTTTTTTGAATATCTTTAGAGATATGCTAAAAATTGCTGTTTATGAATAAAAAACATTTATTGCATTGGTCCGTCATATTGCCCATTTTGGCAGTACCTCTGTTTTTTTTGCTCTTGTTTATAAATCATGGTTGGACATACATGCTGTTGGCCGTTATGCTGGTTGTCTCTGTGTTGGCATCCGTACATCATGCAGAAGTAATTGCCCATAAAGTAGGTGAACCTCTGGGTACGCTTACTTTGGCACTATCCGTCACCATTATAGAAGTTTCATTGGTTATTTCTTTAATGATAGCCGGTGGGAAAAATACGCAGACACTTGCCAGAGATACTGTTTTTTCTGCAGTAATGATAATTTTGACGGGTATTGTGGGACTTTGTTTGTTGTTAGGAGGAGCCAAATTTAAAGAACAGTCTTTCAGACGCTCTGGCGTAAATGTTGCACTGATTACACTAACGGCTATACTGGTGCTTACACTCGTCTTGCCAAATTATACAACATCGGTTCCCGGACCTCAATATTCAGCAGTGCAGCTCATTTTTGTAGGTATAATTTCACTGATTTTATACAGTGCTTTCGTTTGGGTGCAAACCAAATTACATCGGGATTATTTTACTGCCGAAACAGCATCTGCAAATGAAGATCATGAGCAAATCCCGACAAATGCAGCATTTTTGAGCGGAGGATTGCTCTTATTATGCCTTGTGATGGTTGTTATAATTGCTAAAAAATTATCGTTGCCAATAGAATTGCTTTTACAACAAATAAATGCTCCACAGACATTGTTGGGTATAATAATCGCCATGGTTATTTTACTTCCCGAAGGATTAGCAGCAATAAAAGCAGCAAGAAAAGACAGCTTGCAAACTAGTCTGAATCTGGCTTTGGGCTCAGCTCTTGCCAGCATCGGACTCACAATTCCCGCTGTAGCCTTCATTTGTGTATTCATGGGGCTGCCCGTTGTTTTAGGTATTGACAGTAAATCCATGTTGTTGATGCTGTTATCTCTTTTTACAGTTGCCTTATCATTTATTACCGGGAAAACCACAGTGATGCATGGCATAGTGCTGCTGGTTATCTTTTCAGTCTATCTCTTTACCGTAATTGTTCCCTAAGGAAGCTGAGAACTAAATGAAGCAATCAGCAAGAGCATGTTATTGAACTTTCTGCTGTACAAATTTGTTATTGCTTTGTATATTTGTATATGTTTCGCTTATTAGAATTCATCGTTTTATTTTTATTAGCATATAAACTAATAAATGAGCTGTTTGGCAGGCCAAGAAAAGTCGTGCATCAGGATAATTCATCTTCCCGAAAAACGGTAAGAGAAGAAATCCATCACAGTTCAGGTCAGTCTGCAACCAAACACCCCAGTTATGATAATGCTGAATCTATTGATTTCGAGGAGGTAAAATAATTTCGGGTAATTTATTTGATGTCTTTGTTTTTTATAATTTTGCAGCAATAAATTTTACATTGCAAAACCAATA
>CAZPBT010000166.1:0-7247 GCA_964584555.1 uncultured Chitinophagales bacterium | reverse complement strand
TACATCGAAAAACTAATAGCTGGTTCATAGCATCCCGATTTTACAAATCGGGAGGGTCCGCGGTTCGAATCCGTGTGATAAAAAATCAAACACGTTTGTAAAATGAAAGCACTGCGTCTTGTCCTGTATAATTTGGGCCACATGTGTCGTCTGCACCTAAATATTGTAAATCAAACTGAATTTTATTTTTTCCGTTAAACTTTAAAATTTTTGTTCTCGAGTTATATTGTATTCCAATCTGCTTGAATAGTTTTTGAAAGTAATTTTTTGCATGCTCATTCTCTATTTTCAAATTGGCTAAATCTAAATTGGCTATAAATAACCCATTTTCATTTAGATGATTTATTGCTTTTTCAATCGTACCTAATTTATCACCTATATAATGCAATCCGTGAACACACGTAATCAAATCAAATTTTCCAACAAGATCGATATCATTAATTGAACCTGCTTTGAATGTAATAAAATCAAGTTCGGGCTCACTTTCAGCAAACGCATCTATCAAATCTATTCCAATAAATTGTATCCTTTGATTTTTATTTTCTTGTTTAAAAAATCGTCCGCAATTAGTCAAAGCTTTTCCTTCACCACAACAAATATCTAACCAAGATGCGTTAGCCTTTGTATGTAATATATTTGAAAGAAAATCTTCTGGTTTAAATCCAAATTCTTTTTCGTAACTATTAATTCCACTTGAAGTACGAGACCGATTCATGCGGGAATTTACAACGATTGGAGACCAAATTAATTCGTCATCACTCTTAATCATGATTTCATGTTCAGCTTATTAATAATCAATTAGCATTACATCATTTCAATTAATTTACCAAATGATGCCTATTTTACCTATCGTTTTCCTGTTTTCCATATCGCTGTGCGCTTGTGCCAATTCAGTTGCTTTATACATACCTCCAACATGCGGGTCAATCTTGCCCTCTTCTAAAAGTTGTATCACATTTTCCATGCAGTATTTCAACGTATCCGGTTTGTAGTCAGCAATACGCAACATGTTAACACCAATCATACTTCTGCTTTCCATTATCAGCTGTGCAGGATGATAGATGCCGAATTCCAATCCCATTTTTGCTTTACTGAATACATTTTTTGCATCTGTCATTGACGATGCCCCATAACCCACAATGCGACCACCGCGATTGAGTAATTTATAGCTTTTCCTGAAATTATCAGCACCTAATGAGTCAAATGCCACATCAACAGGCTCTTTAATGACAGTTGAAAAGTCTTCTTTTGTATAATTAATGGCAACGTCAGCACCTTGTTTTCTGCAATACTCCAATTTAGATTCGCTGCCCGCAGTAGCATAAATTTTAGCTTGTTTTAATTTGCATAATTGAATTAGTGCAGTACCGACTCCACCTGCACCGGCATGTATCAGTACGGTTTCATGCTGAAGCACATTTGTGGCTACGGCACAGGCATAATATGCAGTACTGTATTGCGTAGCTAATGCCAGTGCTTTTCCCGTATCCATATCTTCGGCAATTTTGGCAACTGCATTTTCTTTTTGTACGACATACTGGCTGTAGCCGCCAAATCTCGTAAAGACAAGTACACGGTCACCGGGTTTTACAGCGGTTACATTTCTACCTACTTTATCAACCCTGCCGACAGCTTCATATCCTACAACACAAGGCAGGGTAGGACAGTCCTGATAATTGCCCAAACGGGCTACCACATCTGCAAAATTGATTCCAAAGCCTTCCACATTTACGCCCACTTCATCATCCCCGATTTCCGGGATGTTGATGTCTCGCAATTCAAAAGCTGTTTCCGCTTTTCCATTTTTTACAAGATAAAATGCTTTCATATTTTAGTTGTTTTGTTTATTTATATTATATTATACTTTGTAATTTATAGCTGATTTTTTTAGTTTCGTTTTGATGTCTGAAGATAATGGTTATTTTTTTTCCGATTTTTCTGTTTAATAGATAGAGTGCATCCGACATTTGCATTTTATCTGTCTTTATCCCATTTATTTCCATAATTTCATCACCTACGGCTAAGCCCATTTCAGCAGGTGCTGATTTGTCTATGATGTTTTTAACGATATAGCCGCCATTTCCCGTTTTGTATTGTAATAAGATAATATTGGATATATTAAAATAAAAGGGTTCATGCGTATTTTTTTGTGTTTTGTAATAAAGACATTGTGTCGGATAAGCGTAATAGATATCCAATCTGCTTAAAATATCATTGCCGATATTACCATTCAATACAGCATCATTACTTTCTTTCAAATATAAGGGTGTTTCACTAAAGCAGGTAACCGGCTGCTCGAACCGCAGTGTATCAAAAAATAATGTTTTTGTTCTGCTTACTTTTGATATGAGTGGACCGGCCAATCCTTCGCCTATTTCAATTTCTTTATAGTCTTTTATTCCTAATTCCTCGGGGGTAACATTTTTAATCAACAACGGTAAATTTGCCCCGGTATCTAATAATAATTCGCTTTCATAAAGTTCTCCGCCTGGGCTCATGATAATACAAGTATAGTAGCCCTTACTCATTTTTATTTTTAGTGGCACATGCTTGTAACTTGCTTTTAGTTTCGACGATGGCAGCATCTCATATAATTCAATTATTCTTTTTTTATAATTGACATGAACAATATACTTATTGAATATTTCAGCACCGAAAATGCCGTCAATGGAGGTACCCAAGTAATTCTCCAAATCTAAAGTGTCTTTGTTTAAAAAATATACGGATGCTTGATCATCTTCTAAACCTGAAAGCTGTATGGTGCATTTTTCAGCTTTTAATGTTTCAATGGTGTCTTTAAGCCCTAAACCTGAAAAAAAGACTTTTTCATTAGAAGTAATGAGTAATGAATCTATCCATTTTGGATGCAATACAATATTCGATCTGCAACCTGAATCAAAAATAAATCGCAGTGTTTTGCTTTTGTTGATTTCCATTTTTACTACCATAATATTATTATAGAGTTCAAATGGTATGGACGTCTTGTGTTTCTTTGTTTTTATTGTTGTTTCTGCTTGCAACTGCATAGTTGTACAAACAAAAACAACGCTAATCAGATAAGATAAACAAAATCTCATTTTATAAATGTACTAAAAAGCGTTAAGTAATTTACTTTTGCAGGATGAACTATTTATCCGTTACCAATTTGACGAAATATTATGGCGAGCGTTGCTTGTTTGAAAATATTACATTTTATATAGATAAAGGACAAAAACTGGCACTGATTGCTAAAAATGGCACCGGTAAAAGTTCACTCTTAAAAATACTGGAAGGAAAAGAACCTCCTGAGAGCGGCGAATATAAAATTCATAAAGATATTCAGATAGGATTTCTGGCGCAAGAACCTGAATTTGAAGAACAACATACCGTATTTGATGCCATTTTATACAGTGATAATCCAGTACTAAAAGCCAGTTTGGACTATGAACATGCATTGGCAGGCACAGGAAGTTTAGAAGAAGCCATAGATAAAATGGATAAGCTTTCTGCCTGGGATTATGAAAAACAAGTAAAGCAAATCTTGTCTAAATTTTTAATTACCGATTTCGATCAAAAAGTAGCATCATTATCAGGTGGACAAAAGAAAAGGTTGGCACTTGCACGTTTATTATTAAACAAACCCGATTTACTGATTTTGGATGAGCCTACCAATCATTTGGATATGGACATGATAGAGTGGTTAGAAACGGAGCTTTCAAAACAAAATATTACGCTACTCATGATTACACACGACAGGTATTTTTTAGAAAACATTTGTACAGATATTCTGGAAATTGAAGACAACCGATTGTATAAGCACAAAGGCAACTACTCGGTATATCTGGAGAATAAGGCATTACGTGAAGAAAATGCACGAATAAATGTGGAACATGCTCAAAGTGTTTTCAGAAAAGAGCTGGAATGGATGCGCAGGCAACCAAAAGCCCGCACAACAAAAGCAAAATCCAGAATTGATAATTTTGAACAGGTAAAAGATAGAGCACAACAACTGGTACAGGAACAACAAGTGCAACTGGAGTTGAAAATGAACCGTCTTGGCGGCAAAATTCTTGAACTGCATAATAT
The DNA here is from genome assembly GCA_964584555.1 of uncultured Chitinophagales bacterium. Lineage (GTDB taxonomy): Bacteria > Bacteroidota > Bacteroidia > Chitinophagales > JADIYW01 > JADJSS01. The sequence continues at coordinate 3,182 of CAZPBT010000166.1, read as the reverse complement.
TTTCAAACAATACGGTACTAAGCTTGTTCTTGATAAATTTTCTTACAAATTTCAACGGGGTGAGCGTGTGGGCATAGTGGGCAGAAATGGTCATGGAAAATCTACTTTACTCAATATCATGACGGGTTTTGAAATGCCAGATTCCGGCAATATTGTTTTGGGTGAAACGGTAGTATTTGGTTATTATAACCAACAAGGTATACAGTTGAAAGCAGATAAACGGGTGCTTGAAGTAGTAAAAGATATTGCTGAATATTTACCCGTAAATAAAGGTCAGATTTCGGCGGCTCAATTACTGGAGCGTTTCTTGTTTACACCCGCTCAGCAGCACCAATATGTTTCTACACTTAGTGGTGGAGAAAAAAGAAGATTGTATTTGCTGACCATCCTGATGAAGAATCCGAATTTTTTGATTTTGGATGAACCGACCAATGATTTGGATATTTTAACCTTACAGGCTTTGGAAGAGTTTTTGTTAGATTATAAAGGCTGTCTGGTGATTGTTTCGCACGACAGATATTTTTTGGATAAGTTGACGGATCATATTTTTATTATAGAAGAAGGAGGAAAAATCAGAGATTATTTAGGCAACTACAAAGCTTACAGAGAGCAGAAAAAGACGGAAGAAAGAGAGAAAAAAAATGAGGAAGCCATCAAGCAAAATGAAAATAAACAAGTTAAAAATACAGATGCACCCAAGAAAAAAATGACTTTTAAAGAAAGACAAGAATTTCAGCTATTAGAAAAAGAGTTACAGGAATTAGCAGATAAAAAAACAAGTTTGACAACTGCCTTGAGCAGTGGTGTGCAAACACATGAGGAAATAACAGCAGCCTCTTTAGAATTACAACGCATAACAGAGTTATTAGATGAAAAAGAAATGCGCTGGCTGGAGCTTAGCGAGTATCAATAAAATTAAACAAAAATACAGTTGCAGAAAAGAGGGTGATTTTTATAGTTTTTTAGCTAATTTGATAGAGTGCTTCAGCGATTTGTATTTATCCCAATTGCTATGCGTAAGAACTGTAATATTTCTTTCAGGATATTTTGCCGCTACATTCTTTAATGTCTGATAATATTCTTTCACGTTAGCATCACCCAAATAACCAAGGTTTTTTGATTTGGCTCCCTTTATCAGGCAACCGGCATATAGTATTTTCTCATTATTCAGCCATATTACAATATTATCTGCCGTATGTCCCTGACCGGGATAATAGGTTTCAAATTGAAAATTTCCCACGGTAAACACCGTGTCTTTTGTCATGATAAATTCTGCTCTTTTCATGTTGTTTAATTTGGATAATTCATCAGTAAATGCCGTCGTATAGGTTTTTATTCCAAGTTGTCTGTAGTATTCCAAACCTGCAGTTTTATCGCTATGCCAATGTGTGGCAATACATAGCAATACAGGTTGATGATGTTTGAGTTGTATACTGTCAAGCAATGGCTGAAACTGTGTGGTATCCCAAGGAGTGTCAAAAAGTACTACGCCTTTATCCGTAACGATATACATCCCATTGGCCGGCAGTTTGGTGTTTTCATAAATATTGTATGTAGTATAAATATATATACTATCAGTAAGTGGCTTAATAAGCAGCTTTTCCTCTGCTTGACTGAATACGAAAGCAAAACGAAGAGTTAAGATAAAAATCAATAGTATTCTTTTCATGGCTTGTTTATTGATGTTCTTCCCAAAATGTTTTTACACTGTTGGTCATGTCAAGTGTGACACCGAATTTTAAATCCTGCACAGGCTCAGCAGCTTTTAGCATAAGTGGAATTTCTCCCGACCAAACTACATTTGTTTTATTTTCATCACCTTGCGGCGCACCACTCCGAATTTTAGCCGATGCGCTGTCAATCTTTATTTTCACCACCATGGTAGCTTCTACTTTATTTTCTTCGCCTATGGGAACTTCGCTCCATCTTCCTTTGATTATGTTTTCGGTGATGATTTTCAATGCTTCTATACGTTCGTCATAATCAAAGATTTGTTCAGCTTTGCCAAAAAGCACAACCGACCTGTAGTTTGCAGAAGTATCAAATAAGGTACGCGCTAATACGATGCCATCCAAATGCGTAACCCCAACACAAACTGTTTGTCCGTTGATGATTTGATTCAGCATAAAATTTTTTTTAGAACCATGTATGAAAAGTGCATCGTCTTTGCGGCCATAAGCTGTCGGTATCATCATTGTTTGCCCTTGATGCTGAAAAGCAATATGGCATAAAAAGCCGGCATCCAGAATAGCATAAACCGACTCTTCAGTATTCGAACTTCTGTTTTGACCTCTGGTTATTTTGTTAAATTCCATAACAGATTATTTAAGTTGATTTCATATCGAATTGCAAAAGTTGAGGTGAAATTACAAGTTAGCGATGAACTATCAAAAGTTGTTGCAGGTTTTTATTTCCAGTAGGATTTATAACCTAAGTGATATGTAAAAAGAATCACTTTGCTGATTTTACGGCCAGTTATTATTTGTTTAGTTTATTGTCGCTTCAATAATGCAATCAATTACTTTATCTGCCTTACAATTATTTAGTCCTGCGCCCCAACAGGAATTAAATTCAAGAATAAACCATCCAATTTTTTCAGAATAGGCTAAGTCCGTTACAACGACACTAGGTAGTTTGTCTGAGTTTTTTTCTGTAAATTGTCTTAAAAATAATTCACCCTCCATTAGGTTTGCCTTGCCTTCATATAAAGCAATATCTGTTATAACGCCGTTTTTCAGATAAGCTCTTGCTTCTGCTTTAATGTCGTCAACGATAGTAGAGGTTAATATTTCTTCCGATTTAACTAAACCTTTTGTCGCTTCTTCAAAGTCTGTTAGTGATGTAAAAACAGAGGCAATAAAAGATTTTGGAATAACAGGTTTTATGAATATGGGAAAACACTTTTCTGTTATGTCAGCAATCGTTTTGATTTCTATTTTTCTTTTAATCCAAGTTTGGTCTAGCTCGGCAATAGCCTTATCGTCAGGTGATACTAATTTTACATTGTAAATTTGTGCTAATACTAAAGCAAAAGTTTGATTTCCGTAAATCGCTATTTTTTGATTTGTCAAACCTTCATCTTTGATCCAGTATTTACCCAGTCTCCTTATTTCTCCGCCTTTATCTGTCCAGGATTTAAAAACTTGTTCAAATTCAATATCTGTTTTTTCAGGAATGAGCAG
>CAZPBT010000165.1:0-7265 GCA_964584555.1 uncultured Chitinophagales bacterium | reverse complement strand
TGTTGTATTTTACAGAATGCTAGTCGGCAGGTGATAACACCTGCCGAGAGCGGGGTTGCTGGGCATGGCGGTATTCTTATAACTCTTTACGGTTCGTAGTTTGTTGGTTACAAACCAACAAAGGCGAGCGAAGCGAGCTAGATAGTAGTGATTCTATAGTTGTTGGTGACATTTTGTTCGCTTTGGCTTAGTAACTTAAGCACTAATGGCGGACGTAGTTAGCAACGAGTATTGTTTGCTCAAGTGTATCAGGAAATTTGGAGAATAATTTTAGAAATTCGGAGCAAAGCTGAATGTCCATCGGAATTTTGATATACCCGGCTTATCGCGTTGGGTGAGCCTCCAAGAAAAATCGGCACGTATCAGTTTCGCTATATTTTCTATACCAAATCCAATTTCCGCATAAAAGCCATTTAATCCGGTCATGCCCACAGGCAAATCAGAAAAAGCGACTTTTTCAGGACTCAAGCTTGACACTGCCATCTTGGTTACAAAGACTTCACGTAATCCCAATTTTCGGAAGCCCGGAATTTTATTAAAGAAGAAACCATCGAAGTGGTGTTCTATGATAAGCGAAAGCTGCTGGTCGGCGATATACTCTGTTTCCCGCATATTGGAAAATCGCTGTTCATCGTAAATAAACGATTGATTGCCGGGATGTATAGTCAACAAGGGATAAGGGGCATTGCCAAACAGTTTCATTCCGGTTAGTGTAATATTGGTGTGACCAATTGGCGAAGGCAATCGTTCTTCTACTTTTAGCGTCAGCTTGTGATAGTTGAAATCAGACCCCAGGAAATTGCGGATACTGAAAGAATAACCAAAATTGAACCTCGGCAAATTACCTTTCAGAAATTTCGTTTGCTTTGCGGTTTTAAAGAATTTAGCTCCCGGTGCATAAAATATATTGACACTTGGCGTAAATATCTGAAAGCTGCGGGTCGTGTCTTTGGTGATACCATCGGGCTGTGTTTTTACGAATTCTATTTTGCCCGGAATGGTTTCATAGGTTTTGTAATTAAAATTGATTGACGTAGAGAAATTTTTTAGCCACTGTCTGTTGTAGGATGCTCTGAAATCTTTCAGATAAATTAAGTCGGCAATTGATTTTCTTCGCAAAAAGGAATTATAAATATAGTCATAATCCAAGCCGGTACCTTCCAATGTAAATCGCTGGTAGTCGTCATAATAGGCAAAAGATACACCGTGCGGCTGCTTGAATTTCTTATCCGGCAAATTCACACCAAGTTCAGCACCGTATTTGAATTTCTTGTCGTTGATGCCATATGCACCGTATACTTTCCAGTTTACCCACTTACCTATTCGCCAGTTGTTTTTCAATACTAAGCGCAAACGGACACCTTCCAAATCGTTCCAGCTCACCATTTGATAGAGGCTGCCTATATCAATTACCTTAGTACGATAGTATCCGCTGGCGAACAAACCGCCAATTTGAGACATTGCTTTATAAAATCGTGTATTCTTGAAAGAGTCAATCAGAATATACACGTTTTGCTCACTCTTGCGCAAGGTGTCGTGTCTGTGGTTTACCCAAAAAGTATCTTTTCGTCTGCGATAATCTTTCAACTCCAGATAATCCGGCTGTTTTAGAATAGTATCAGCAATAGCCATATTCGTAACGATATCTTTGCGGTGCATACTTCTGGCAATGCGCACACTTTTGGCTTTTTTCCTTTTTGTAAAAGCAATGGATGTAGCACGGTCTTCCGATTCTTTGAACCATCCATTCGGAGTTTGGGTGAAAGTCTGGTTGAGATAAAAATCATTAATCCAGTTTATCTCGGAGCGTTTATCTATTCCCAAATTTAGTTGCATTAATGCATAATCCTGACCATGAATTTTAGCACTTCCATTAAAGAGCATATCGCCTTTGTTTTTAGGAACAAAAGCCAGATTATAGACCATGAAACTGTCTGCTCCTTTTGCCGAATCTATCACGTAATAATTATACAGCGTCAACCCGCCGTCGGCAAATGGCATCAAAAAAGTTTTGCCGTTAAGAATCGTTTGGTTATCATAAGCTTCCACATCGTCAATGGCCACATCGAGCAATTCAGAAAACCTTAACTGTTCTATACCCGATACTTTGCTGGCGACGACAACTTCTTTATTCTTTTTCGGGTCTTTATTGACGTAAAACTGTTTAATGGTTTCTTTCAATATTAGTGGCAGATATTTTGTTCCTGTCGAGGTAGAATCGAAATTTGAGACAACAAACCGAACGGGCTTCAATATTTTGCGTTTGGCTAGTTTAGGGTTGATATTATATAAAGAAGCCAGTGTTTTGGTATATTCTTCATATTGATAAGAATCATAAGATTTTGGTTTGTTTTGCGATTTGTTTTTCACCACATTTCTGAAAATACGGATAGCTGCAGTGTCTTTCGGAATTTTTCCTTTTTTTGCTTTCACCGTGAACTCTTCAAGCATGTATGCATCCAGATGCATTTTTACCACGATAGAATCTTTCTTGAAAAACCGCTTTTTTAAGATTTCATCTTTATATCCCAAATAAGAAAAGACTACAGAATCGGTCTTGGAATTTACCAACATAAAAAAACGGCCGGAGTCATCTGTCGTGCCGCCTTGATTGTTTTCAATGGCATAATTGACATAAGCAAGAGGTTCTTTCGTTTTTGCATCAATGACAACACCGCGCAATTCTATCTGACTGTAACCAATGTGGAAAGCAAGCAGTAATGTGATAAAAACAAGGAAATGCCTAAAATTCAATTTATCCGGTTTAAAAATACACACAAAAATACACATCTCAATATGTATTAACTGTTAATACATGTCAATATCGTTATTGTACAAATTATTTGCCAATTTTTTTTCAAGCAAAAAAGTTAGCTTACTTAGCTTTCTTTTTATCCTTTATTTTTTGCATCAACTTTCCTGTTTTTTTTGTCGGTTTCTTTTTTTCAGTTTTTTCTTCTGCTATCTTATATTTTTGAAAAGAACCGTCAGTAAATGCATTTAAAGCACGCAAGTAAATAGGATTTTGCAGGTTTGTTACTTGCCAGTACACGGAGCTATTGAATAAATCTTGTCCAATCAATCCTTTTAACTGGCTTTTTATAGTCGGAATACTTTGTGACCACACTTCAGCAGAATCGGGTTCAGCTTTTTTGTCTTTCGCAAATGCATAAAATTTTTGAAGCAGAGAATCGTCTATCGAAAAATTTTTGATAAAAGCTTCAGCCGTCGGATATTTTTTTTGCATAGCAACTCTGTTATCATTGATATAGACTAGCGTAAATTGATTAAACGAACCCGTACGAACTAATTTTTGATAATACTTAGAATTCCATAGCGTATCCATAGGTACAAAAATATCCGGCGTGATGCCGCCACCGCCGTATACTACCCGTTTATTTGCGGTAAAATATTGTGTTGAATCTGTCAGTTTTAGTTTTTTCTCGTCAAACAGTTCTCCGCTTTCATAGCGGTCTTCAATATCTTCGTGATACTTTTCTATCCCTTTGGCATATGATTTTTGAATATTTCTACCGCTGGGCGTATAATAATGTGCCATGGTAAGCCTTACCATGCTCATGTCGGGTAGAGAATAGCCCTTTTGCACCAGACCTTTGCCGTATGTCCTTCTGCCTACAATGATACCTCTGTCCCAGTCCTGCACGGCACCACTAACAATCTCTGAAGCTGATGCCGTATTTTGATTGACCATGATCACTAAATCTCCTTTTTCAAAATCGCCTGCATCCGTGGCATTCAAATCTATGCGCGGTTGTGAACGGCCTGAAGAGTACACGACTAATTTTCCGTTATCCAGAAACAAATCGGATAAAGCGTGTGCCTGATTGAGGTAACCTCCACCGTTGTCGGTAAGATCCAGTATGATTTTTTTAGCCCCTGCTTTTTTCAGTGAATCAATAGCTTGCTGTGTTTCTTCGGTAGCCGTAGCAGAAAAACGGGAGAGTTTTACATAGCCGATGTCTGGTGTTGCCATATACTTGGCTTCTATGGCATAAATCGGGATTTTATCGCGGATGATTTCAAATTCTAAAAGGTCCTTTTCGCCGTATCTTTTAATTTTCACGGTTACATGTGTTCCTTTTTTACCCCTAAGCTTTTTAAAAACGCCTTCATTGGTAATGCCAACTCCGGCCACATTAGCGGTATCTACAAAGATGATTTTATCTCCGTCTTGTATGCCTACTTTTTTAGATGGTCCACCTTCAATAACATGCACAATTTGTATGGTATCCTGATAAATTTGAAACTGCACTCCCACACCTTCAAAGTTTCCTTCCAAAGGTTCATTTGCCTTCTTGGTTTCTGTCGCATCCATATACACAGAATGCGGATCAAGGCTTTTCAGTATCTCCCTGATGCCGATTTCCACCAGTGAGTCTATATTTACATCTTCTACATAATAATTATCCAGCAAGTTGAGGAATGTACCCATTTTTTGCTGATACATTTGAGCATTTCCTGACAAACTCATGCTTAAAAACAGCGAAAAGAGTATGCCGTATTTCTTCATTTTCATCATACGAAATAAAAATACGCAATATATTGAGGGTAAAATGTTATTAAGCCTTATTTTTTTTGCGGTAACGAATGTTTAATAATTCAACAGCAAATGAGAAGGCTACAGAGGTATATATAATCCCTTTTTGCACTTCATAATGGAAGCCTTCCATAATCAGTGTTACACCAATCATAATAAGGAAAGAAAGTGCAAGAATTTGCAAGCTCGGATATTTGGTCACTATTTTGCTGACGGGTTGTGTAAACAACATCATTACCAGCATGGAAATAACAACAGCAATAATCATGACAGGAATTTCTTTGACAATACCTACAGCCGTCAGAATAGAATCTATAGAAAATACTAGGTTCAGCAAGGCAATCTGAATAAGTACCGAAACGAAAGACGATTTCTTTTCGCTGTTTGAAACATTAAATTCGTCATCGTCTCCTGTTATTTTATGGTGTATTTCTGTGGTTGATTTATAGATTAAGAAGATTCCCCCTACAATAAGAATTACACCTTTCCAGCTCAATTCAAGATTCCATGCGTTTGGAGGTAGGATATTTTTATCCAGCCCTAAAATCCATCCTAAGAAGAACAATAAGATGATACGCAGAATCATGGCGATAAATAACCCTAAATTTTGTCCGCGCTTGCGGTCTGCATCGGGTAGCTTTTGGGTAACAATAGAAATAAAGATGATATTGTCTACTCCCAATACAATTTCCAAAAAAGTAAGAGTTAGCAAACTCAACCAGGTTTCCGGCTGGGAAAAAATTGTAAAATCCATAATGCGTAATTAAGCTGCAAATATAATCAAGTACATACAGAACTCAATACAATTCCGGAACGAAAAAAGTTCCGCAGTAAAACAAGAAAGTACTGATACCTTATACTAAATGTGTTTTGTCAAAATTCCTAAAAGGAGAATTAAGAACAAGACAAGAAAATACTTTAATGTTTGTAAATTTTCTGTCATAGGCAATTGTCGTTTCATTTCAGGTGTTTTAAATTCAGTAATCATAGTTTTCCTACTAAATTTATACAAAAACAATCATATTGACAATACCTTTAATGTCTTTTAACAAAAAGCGAGTAGTGTGGAAATGTGGAAAACTCAGCTCCTGTCGATGTCTTTATATTGTAAATCGTGCTGATAATAAAATAAATCCCATTTGCCCTGCGAAAATTCCAGAGCCGTGAGATTTTCTATCCAGTCACCGCTATTGAGGTAAACGGCCTTGCCGGCTTCAGTTTGTACTTCACGAATTTGTGGCTTGTGGATATGCCCGCATACGATGTAATCGAATCCGTTTTCAATACCAATTTCGATAGCTACATCTTCAAAATCCTGTACATTTTTTTTAACGATTGATTTAACCTTGTCTTTGATATACTTGGAAATAAAAATCTGACTTCTGCCGTAGCGCATGCGGATATTATTTACCCAACGATTAAGCTGAAAAATTTTATCATAATATCTGCCTCCCAATTTTGCCAGCCAGCGTGCACTGCCTCCTACTGACAAATCATATTTATCTCCATGAAAAATCCAATGTTTTTTACCGTCAATTTCGAGGAAAAGCTCATCCCGAAGTTGCAAAATATCGAAATTAAATCCAGAAAAATTACGCATATGGTCGTCGTGGTTTCCGGTGAGGTAGTACACCGGTGTACCTTTTTGAGCGTATTCTAAAACAAGAAAAATATTTTCTATATGTTCTTTGGGGAAATAGTTGGCAGAGAAATTCCAGATGTCGAGCCAGTCGCCATTAATAATTAAAACGCCCGGGTCGATACTATTCAGATAACGGTTGAGTTCAAGTGCATGGCATGCATGAGTACCCAGATGAATATCAGAGATAATACAAATATCTATCTTGCGTTTTACTTTCGCCATACGATATAAAAATAAAACTTAATTGATTAAGCTGTTTATTAAAAGAGTAAAAAAAAATGTGTTGACCTATTTGAATAATGGCAAATGGATAAGATGAATTTTTTCTTTATAGAAATACTGTGTCGTTTTTTCAAAACTCTCGGTATAGTCTGACACGTAAAACTCGTGATGAGCTTTTGGTTCAAAATTAACCAATCCGTTTTCGATAAGAAAATGCTTGATATGCTTGGCTACTATTTGATTGGTAGCCAACACATCTACTTTCCTGTTGTGTTTTGCATAATAGGCTTCAATTTCATTTTTGATTAGCGGGTAATGTGTACAAGCCAGTACCAGACATTCGATATCGGCCAGTTCCGGTTTATTGAGATATTCTTCAATAACCAAGTGAGATATTTCGCCATGAGCAAATCCCGATTCTATCATAGGAGCCAGCAAAGGAGTAGCCAATTGCGACACCTGAACAGAAGCATCTCTTTCTTCAATTTTAAGTTGATATACTTTTGAATTAATCGTACCCAAGGTGCCTATCACACCTACCTTGCGATATTTGTTTTTTAATATATAATCCACTACGGGTTCTATCACACTAAATACGTAGGCCTTTTCGCCTGCCATATTTTGCAGCATTTCATAAGCAACTGCTGATGCTGTATTGCAAGCGATAATAATTATTTTGCAATCTTTACCCAATAAGAATGAGCCAATAGTTTTAGCGAAATAGCGGATAGTATCCGCACTTTTATCGCCGTATGGCAAATGAGCAGTATCGCCAAAATAAATTAAGTTTTCATTGGGCAACTCATCCAAAATGGCATTGGCAACAGTTAAACCGCCAATTCC
>CAZPBT010000164.1:0-7311 GCA_964584555.1 uncultured Chitinophagales bacterium | reverse complement strand
ACTGTTCTGAAATATTTTTCTACCAATTCTTTATAAAATGGTTTCAAATTGGGCGGCACGGTTTTGTACATTTCCATTGCCGATTTGTGCTTTTGCAAAAACTCTTCCAGGGCAGGTGGCAGTTTCCTTGGTATATCTTGCGCCGTTTTAGACTGGCGCTTTTCTTCTTCACCTTGCTCGCGTTCGGCTTTTTCGTATTCCAATAAACGGGTTTCTATTTCTTTCTGACGTTTTATGGTTTCGGGTGTCAGTTTTTTCATCATCAGCTCTTTCTCATTTTCCTCCATTTTGTTCAATACATCATCTACCCCATTTTTATTCTGCTGACTCATCTTTTCTTTCATCTTGCGCAAAGCCTCGCGTATGGCGGCTTGTTTTTCTACGGCATCGGCAAAATCTTTGCCCATTTGCTTGCCGCTCTTACCATTTTGCATGCCGTCTTGCATTTTTTTCAACTGCTCGTTCATCTGTTTTTGCATCTCACCCAGGCTCATTTTAGGCTTACCTCCTTTTTTACCCTTTCCCCCCGGCTTATCGCAGCTGCCACTTCCTTCTTGTTGTTGTTGCAATTGCTGTTGCAGATTATCCAACGATTCACTCAGCATAAGTGCCAGGTTATTGGCAGAGGTCATCACCATTTGCTGCGCCACCCCTGCTTGCGGTTTAAATCTCTGCTCCAAGTTGTCCAATGATTTTTTCATTTCGCGGTTGAGCTTATAGAGTTCATCCGAAATAAATTGCTGCAACTGAAATTGTCGCTTGCCCAAAGATTGCAGACTGTCGCCTATCATTTTGGCATCATCGCGCAAGTCATATTGTTTCTGCATGATGGAAACATATTTCGGCGTCTGAATATCTGTCTTTTTGAGCTCATTCATTAATTGTTCCTGATCGAAAGAAAGCTTTACTAAATTTTCCAACAACTGGCGTATGGTTTGAATATCTTCGGCAGTATTGCTCATCTGCATTTTATTCAAATCATTTTTCATCTTTTGTGCCATCTGCTTCATTTTCTGCGAAGCACTCTTTTGCGATTTTCCTGCTTTTTGTTTTTCATTTTTACCCAACTCATCCGAGGCTTTGTCCATATCTTGCTCTATATCTTCGCTCATTTCTTCATTGCCGTCGGTATTCAGCTTCTCCTCATTTTCTTTATTTATTTTATCAAGCTGCTGTAAGTTCTCTTTAATGTTGTCCATTTTCTTGTTCAGCTCCTCTTGCTTTTGTTTGAGCTGGTCGGAGTTGTTTTGGTTTTGTTCCGTCTGATTGCTTAATTGCTCCTGGTCTTTTGCCAATTGGTCTAATTTATCAATCGTTTCCTGTGCCTTTTGTTCCAATTGCAATTGCTTGAATAAATCCTGCATTTTATCCAACTCATTTTTCAGATTCTCATTGCTCATTTGCATCTTATCCAAATTCTCAAACGTGTTGCGTTGTTCCATCTTTTGCAAAATCTCTTCAATTTGTTTCATCAGGTCTTTCATCTCGTCATTCATCAGGTCTTGCATCATCTCCTGTATCTTTTCTTCTTTTTGCAAAATTTCTTCGTCCACCTTTTTATACTCATCCTGGTTTTTCAGATTCTCATCATATTTCTTTTCCATTTCTTTCAGTTCTTGTAGCAATTCCTGATGTTCTTTTTGTATTTGCTCCAATTGTTTCTTGTCTTCCCAGTTTAAATTTTGTTTGCTCAGGATGCGTTTCTTCATTTCTTTGATGTCGGCGGCTAATTTCTGCGCTTTACTCATGGCCGAGCTCAAATCGTCTTTAATGGCTTCCTGATTTTGAAATTCTTGTTTTTCAAGTTGAGTAATTGTTGGCTTTTCGTAGAGATAAGTTTGCGATTTTGCAGACTTAGGTCCGTTCACGGCATCATTATCCCAAACTTCAAAATAATAGTTTAATTTATAACCGGGTTTTACGCCGTAATTTTCAAAATCTAAAGGGAAATTAAAATCAGAAATAGAAGAATTGGCAAGCGGCAATGTCTGTTTTTTGGCAGAAATTATTTTGCCCTTATCATCCGATAAAGCACTATGAAATTCCAAACGAGATAAGCCATAATCATCTGAAACTGCCCCCAAAAACAAGGCGAAATCTTTGTTTAGCGTATCTTGTATGCGCTCTACGCTGATAGCCGGCAGATTGTCGGGAGTGGCAGAGATGGCGAATGAAACCGAGTCGCCGTTTTCCACTTCATTATTCGACACATACAACGTGTATCGCGTGTCTTTCAAAATGCGTTTTGTAAAGGTGTATTTGTCGTCGCTTTCCTTTTGTGCAACATACGACTGTCCGTCTATTTGCACATTTACTTTATCCGTTCCTGAAGTTTCAAATATCCAGTTTATCGTTGTTCCGGCAGGCACCACCAAATCGCCGGTGTTCTTGATTGTTTCATTCGGTTTTTTTGTATAGCCCGGATAAGTAAGTTGTGTACTGAAATTGGCAATCACAGGTTTTTTCAATATGCGCAACGTGTGTTCGTCGCTGTTATATTCGCCTGCGGAGAAATAAAAATGAACATCTTTTTGCAAGTTGGTATATCTGTATTTGAATTTATCTGGAGCCGTTTTTTCCATTTTATAATTCTTGCCTCCGTCATTGATATACACATCATTGGGCAAGGTTTCTCCTTTGATGCTTAAGGCTACTTCATAGTCCTGATATTGTATGGCTTTGAGGTTTTTATTTTCCAAAATAAAATCAAAGGGTGCTTTTTTGGCAAATACTACATTTGGATTAGCCAGCCGTTTATTGCTTTCTTTAAAAATCTGCGGAGCTATCAAAAGTATCATTGCGATAGCCAATAAAGGCGGCAACACGTACTTGAGGTATTTTTTGTTTTCTGATAGATTTACAGCTTGTGTGAACGGCACCAATTTGATACCATCCATTTTTTGATTAATGGAAGCTTCTATCAAATCGCGGTTGTAGGCATTTTGTGATTGCGTTTTGAGTTGCAAGATGTTCAGCAGTTTGTCTTTTACCGGTTGGAAATGATTACCGATAATTGTTGCAGCGGTTTCATGTGTAATGACATTGCCTAAATTCAAATAGTGAAATAAAGGCAACAGCACCCAATAAGCCAGTGCAAAAATGAAAACACCCATAAAGGAGAACAAAATAAATTTGCGTACTGACGAAGAAAAATAAAGCTTGTATTCAAATACGCTGGCAAACAAATAATAGACCGTTACCAGCGCCAAAAACAACAATACACCCCTCAAGAGTTTATTCAAATAATATTTTCGAATAAACCCGTCAAGCCGTTCTATGAGTAGCTGATAATTGTTTTCCATGGCACAATTGCAAACTGTGTAAATATATACAGCTTGGATGAAATTTTCAGCGTTATTTTGGGTTAAAATTTGTTCTGTAGTCGTATTTGTCAAAAGTGATACTGACTGATAAACTGATGAAAAGCATTTTGATAAAGTGCAACTTGTTTATTTGCGTTCAAAGAAAAATACTTTTTCAGGATTTCGGGTAAAGCTGTTTTATCAGGTTGCCAGACTATGCCCATTTTGCGTTCTTGCATTAAATGTGCCAAATACTCCTGTTCGGTTTGTCCATGCGTTGGAATATAAATGGCTTTCTTGTTCAAGACAGATAAGTCCATGATGGTAGAATATCCCGACCTGCAGATGATGGCAGGTGCTTTTTGATAAGCAGCTAATAAGTCATTCGTCTGAAGCAGCGGAATAATGGTAACATATTCTTTTACCTTAATGCCTTCATCATCAGGCTTTCCTCTCACCAAAAGGATTTTCTTTTTGTGCTGATTACAGATTTTTATCAGCTTGGCTTCCATCTCACTGCGCTGTGGTTCGGGACCGCTTAGTACAACCAAGATTTCAAAATTTATATCGTCGATATACGATGAATGTTTGATTTTATTAGTAAACCTGCTCATCACCCCAATGTAATGATGCGGTAGCGGAAAAGAAATGCCATGTGCTAATTTGCCCGATAAATTGTGTGCTCCTTTTATATCCGGAATCCAAAGCTCATGGAATGGCTTAATGAAGCGCAAGTGCAAAGATAAAAACAGCGGGTTTGTCCATGAAAATAATTTTGGAGCACGAATGGCAAGCTGATGGGCAAGAAAAACCGATTTCGCTTCCGGATGGTGAACACCATAACGGTTATCCGAAATCAGATAATCCCATTTATATTTTGCAAAGCCGGAAGCAATGATATCTCGTTCTTGCTTTATGGCTTTCAATATTTTAGGCGTTTGCAATAAAACTTGAAATGCTGCATTTGCCCCTTCGGGATAGCGAATATCATACGCCGGCAATTTCAGCACCGGCAGACTTGGATAAGCCTCTTCTAAAAATTGCAAAGAAACCCCACTGCCGCCAAGCATTACCTGGTGTCCATGCTGCATAAGATAATCTATCAGGGGTATGCAGCGAGTGGCATGACCAAGTCCCCAGTCCAATGGTGCAATCAGTATTTTTTTTGAATTGCTGATTGTGTAGTTATTTTATGAGTTCAAGCTGTTCGAGCAGCCATTTTTTTTCAAAACAAGGATTTGTTTCCTTAATAATCTTTGCCGTTACCTCTTTTTTCTTGTTGATGTAGCTTCGCTGTGAGGAGGTCATCGTTTTCAAACTGATTAATCTTCTGGTAAGCTTGCAAATATTAAGATAATTATTCTTGTAAATCTGTTCTAATTTTTTGCGTTTCAGCAATGCCACTATGCTGCCCAGCAAATACTCCAGCGGTTCGATATACTCCAGCTCGTAATAAATCTTCATCAGGATATTTTTTGCAGAAAGATTCAGCAATAAGTCATCGTAATCTGCTTTTTGCAGCAAGGTTATCGCAATGTCATATTTCTTCCTTTCATACTCTAAGAATGCTTTATTATAACTGTACGAGCTTTCCTGATATTTTTCTTCGAGTAAGTCTTTGTAGTCCTCAATAAATTTTTCCGTCCACTTGTATTCTTTGAGCCGTATGCCTACCGTAACAATGTTTTTATAAGTAAACCGGGACAAAAATCCTTTTTCTAAAAACGCTCCGGTTTCAATGCCGATTTTATTAATATCAAATGATTTACGGGCATATCCCTCTTTGCCCATATTATTCATCTTTATGCAATAATTATTGGCGTAAATGAGAATATCGCGTGCTTCCAGCTTTGGAAACAAGTGAAGATTTTGTTTAATTAATGCAACCAGTTTTTCAAAGTTTTCTTCTTTTTCGGCGTGCTTAAACGTATTGAAAATATAGTAGTAAATGGCTATAACCGGAACATCCAGCAGTTTGTTTTTTTCTACGTGCTCCAGCACAATATCGAAAATACCGTAGTTGTAGTCCACATTGTTTACCTGCTCATGCGAAATCAAAATACATCCTTGTTTTAATTTCTCAGCAATTACATAGATATCGAAATTATTGATGAGCATTTGAAAATTATAATCTGAAGTACGGCTTAGATTTCTTTTTTCTATATACCGCTCTACTTCTATATCATAATAATTTTCGTAGTAATTTGCATTACGCAGCGGTTGTTTTTCAAGTAAGTGAGTTGCTTCTTCGTATGTTCTGTGAAAATTTTTGTGATGATTATGATGGTTATACGCACTCATCAATTTCAGTTTCTGTAAGAAAGCATCTTCGTCAATTTGCTGCATTAACAAAAATTTTTCGAGCAATTTAAATAAGCTGCTCATGTTCAGCCTTATCTTTTGGTCGTTATAAGCCTGCTTTTGGTATATTTTTTTGTAAAGCTCTTTCTTTTCAGGTAATGGACTGTCTGTTTCTATGAGGGTATACAAATACTGTAATAATCTTACAATATCTTCAGAGGAGTTGAAGTAAGGTGATTGTACAAATTTTTCAAACGATTTCTTTTCCCATTTATTTAAAGCCAATAATGTGTTAAATATTTTGCTATTCTCCATGTGTTCTAATTCATTGCTATTCAGTAATTTGCGATGTATTATTAAATACAACCTCACTACAAACATAGTAATTTATCTTAAGATTTTAATGTAAAAATTTATAATTTTATCCTTGTGTATGAGTAGAAAATATCTCTTTATTTTTTTGTTATTGAGTTTATTATTTCCGCTAAATCCGGTTTTAGCTTCAGGTTTTGTAAAACTCTTGTATGGAATAGCACCAACATCGGTGCTTGAAGGCAAAAACAAGAGTGCCATCGTATTGACAGAAACATTTTATGGTTATCATCCGATTTATTTTTTACAGGAAACCGATTCTTTGGGCAATGTGTTACAGTTAGTTGATTTATCAGGCGTACAAGACATCACTCTTCAGGGAAGTGTAGATCTTTGGCTCACGCAAAACAAAGATATTTTCGTGATAAGTCACTTCAAAGACGACATGGGTAAAATAACACAGAAAATCAGCAAAGTACAAGATGGCAGCATCGTATTTACCAAAAACATCATCAATAACGATACACTGCAGCCTCTAAGTTTGCGTTCTTATGGAAATACATCTGACAATGGCTTTATTCATTTACTCAGTAATACAAACTATACGCAATATGTAATGCAAAAAATCAACAATTCAGGTGATGTCGTTTATACTAAGCTCATACCTTCTTCATTCTTTAATGCTGGCTTAGACACGATAAATTTATTCGGGTTAAAACACGAATTACGCATTACAGAACATGATGGGAAATATTATATATCAGGCATCGGACTAAATCGGGCATTAAATAAATATCAGCTATTCCAGACAATATATAATCCACAGACTGATGATTTTCAATATAACAGATATGCACTTCCGGAGATTGCAGTAAATAATCAGGCTCAACCTGTTTTGTTTAATGAATATTTTTTGAATTCAGGAAGCATGCGGGTTGTCATTATGCATTATGATTCAACTAGCGCATTAAACACCTATTATATTGAAGAATTACATACTGAAAACGGACTCAAGGATTTGGTGTATACTTATCAGGACTCAAGTAATAATTCAAATTTTGCCCAACGATTGAACTTTGACAAAAGTGGTAATTTGTATTTTCTTAAACCTAACTCCTTATCTAAACGAGATGCAAACGGGAATCTAAAATGGAACAGAGTGCTTTTTCCGGATAGAATTGCTTCCAATCAACCCATAACTGATGATTTTATTTTCATGCGCAACTTTACTCAGCTATCAGACAGCGGTTTTTATATTATTGGAAAAGGGGGCAGAGCCTTAAATCAGATTTTTTGTTTTTGTTTAGGGGTAATCATAAAAACAGACAAAGAGGGCATTGTTTACAGAAGACAAATTTCCGGCAATATTTATGCTGATGCAAATAACAACTGTGTG
>CAZPBT010000163.1:2511-7459 GCA_964584555.1 uncultured Chitinophagales bacterium | reverse complement strand
TATCTTTATTCAGTGAATAAGACTGTACAATTAAACATCCAACTTACATCTGATAAAAAAGTCTATTTTTTATCGGATTTACATCTCGGGGCGCAGTCGTATTCTCAGAGTTTGGCTCGTGAAAGAATAATCATCTCTTTTTTAAATCATATCAAAACGGATGCACAAGTCCTCTTTTTGGTTGGTGATATTTTTGATTTTTGGTTTGAATATCGTCAATCCGTACCGAAGTATTTCGTGCGTTTTTTGGCAAAAATAGCCGAACTGAAAGATGCCGGCATCGACATCTATTTTATCAAAGGCAACCACGATTTGTGGATGTGCAATTATTTGAATGACGAGTTAGGTGTACATATCATCAGCGATAGTATAACATTGCATTGTGAAGGCAAGCAATTTTTGATTACCCACGGCGACGGCAAGGGCAAGGGCGACTTGAAATACAAAATATTAAAGAAGATTTTTACTAATCCAATCAGCAATTTCCTGTTTTCGTGGCTGCACCCGGATATTGGTATAAAAATTGCGCTGCTTTGGTCGCGCAGCAGTTTTACCGACCCCAAAACGGAAGTATTTAAAGGCGAAGAAAATGAATGGCTGTTGCAATATGCCCAACAAATGGCTAATGAAAAAAAATACGATTACGTGCTGATGGGACATCGGCATTTGCCCATGGAAATTAACATGGCAAATGGCGGCACCTACATCAATTTGGGCGACTGGATTTACAACTTTACTTATGCCGTTTTTGACGGCAATTCGCTCTCACTCAAAAAATGGGATAATGAACAGCAATAGCATTTTTGGACATATCAAAACAGGGGTAACTTTATTTTTTATATTGTCTGCATTTGTATTGTTTGCCCAATCGCCGCAAAAACTAAAAACTATTCCCGTAAAAGCCTATAATGTATTTGTAAACGGCACCGATCAGGTTTATATTTTGTCGAAAGGCATGCTCGAATTACATTTGCTGAATGGCAGTCCGGTATTGCAATATGGCAGCAAGTATATCAACAAGCATACAAAAATCATCAGCGTAAACAGTTTTAAAACTATTTTGTATTCTGAAGACTATGGCAAAATTATTACGCTGGACAACAGGCTGAAACAGCAAGAAATATTTGATATTTATGATTTGGGTTCTACGGTATTGGTTAGCTGTGTAGGTGCATCGTTAATCAATAACACCATTTGGATTTTCGATGCCGCCACGCAAAAGCTGAGCAAGCTCGATGAAAACCACAAAGTGCTGTTTACCTCCAATTCGATATCTCAGGCATTAGGTAAAGAAATTCATCCGGAACAGATTCACGAGTTTGGTATTTATGTTTATCTGGTGGATGAAGAAAACGGCATTTATATTTTCGACACTCAAGGCAATTATGTCAAATTTATTCCAATTTTTAATGCCCATAATTTTTCGGTGGTAAGCAGCAAATTTTATTATGTAAAAGACAATTCCGCTTTCGAGTATAATCCGCTGACATTCACCGAAACCAAGTTTTTGAAAACACCTGATTTAAAATATCTGCATTTCGGCTCTTCTGTTTTAGCCGGAATTAATAAAAATAATGAAGTAGAAATCTGGACGTTTTAGCTTATTTCTTATTGCTTGACCACTCCTCATTCATGCCTTTTAGCACTTCGCCTGTCAAATCGTAGGTTGGTGTAACATATAACAAATTGATTTGCGATCTGGAGTAAGGCAAGATATAGGCATATTTGCCGTCAGCATTATATTTCTTGAGATATTCAATAATTTTATTTTCCAGTGTCTTATTAAAATCAGCCATTTGATTGGCAAATTTTTCTTCCATCTGCGCTTTGCGCATCTCAATATCTTGTTGTTGTTTTGCCAATTTTTCCTGTGCGGCCATCCCCTCTTCTTCGGTCATCGTTTGAGCTTTTTGTGCTAATTTGGCATATTCATTCTGGAAAGCACTTACTTTTCGGTTCAGCTCGCTTTCCATATTGGCTTGAGAAGCTTCCAGTTCAGCTTTTTTTGCTTTAAAATAGCCATAATTATCTTGAAAAGAATCAATATCAATATAGCCAATCAAACCGCTGTTTACCACTTTGCCATTAGCATTTACCACTACAGGAGTTGCCGCCTTTTTATCGCCTTTAAAATGAAGAAAAAACAATACGCCTACCAGTGCAAACAATATGGCGTTCAAAATCAAGGATAAATTTTTCATGGCGCAAAGATAGTTCAGTTTTTGGCTGATTTTACTCAAAATTCAAAATATACTTTACTATTTTGTAAAAAGGCGTTCATTATTAACCATTTTTAATCTAATTTTTTTGTGTTTGACTAAATGTTCGTATCTTTGCAGTCCAATTTTTATTGGAAATGCGGGTGTGGCGAAATTGGTAGACGCACTAGACTTAGGATCTAGCGGGCAACCATGGGGGTTCGAGTCCCTCCACCCGCACCACAAAACGCCACGACAAAGTCGTGGTTTTTTTATTTAAATAAACAAATTAACATATCGTGAATATCTCCTTAAACAAAACCGATGAACTAAACGCCGTAATCAGCGTTGATGTAAAAACCGAAGATTATCTTCCTGCCGTTAAAAAAACATTGCATCAGTACAAACAAACAGTCCCGATGAAAGGATTCCGCAAGGGATTTGTTCCCGAAGGACTGATTAAAAAGATGTATGGCAACGGCATTATGCTGGATGAAATCAACAAGTTGGTAACAGACGGCATCAATAAATATATTGACGAAGAAAAATTGGATTTTCTGGGCAGACCTTTACCGAAAGCTGATGCAGACATTCATTTTGACATCAACTCACCACAAGATTTTGTTTTTGAATACGAGTTGGGCTTAACGCCTGAATTTACTTTAAAAGGCTTGGATAAAAAAAATAAAATAGAGAAGAAAGTAGTTGTTATTGATGATAAAACATTAAACGATGAGATGGAAAATTTAGCTCGTCGCTATGGCAATGCTACACATCCTGAAGATGGTATTGAAGACAAGGATATTTTAACCTTGGAACTGAAAGAACTGGATGGCAAAAAAGAGAAAGAAAACGGTGTAACACATACGTCAGTAGTGGGCTTAGATTTGTTTAAAGACGATAAGGTGAAAGCAAAATTTCTGAAAGCTAAGCTTGGCGATGCTGTCACCATTAAGCCTTATGAAGTCTTTGATAATGCAAATGACTATGTAAGCAAAGGTATTTTGGGGTTAGTTGACGGTAAACCCGAAGGTCTTTCAGATTCATTCAAAGCCACTATCTCTAAAGTAACAAGACTGGAAAAAGCGGAGATGAACCAAGAGTTTTTCGATAAAATTTATGGTCCCGGTGTGATAGACTCTGAAGAAAAATTCAGAGAAAGACTTAAAAATGAACTGGAAGACTACGCCCATTCATCTACCAACAACCAACTGAAAAAAGATATTTATGACAGTTTGATGGAAAAGAACAACATCGCACTGCCAGATGCTTTCTTAAAACGATTTATTAAAGTAAGTAATGAAAAACCCATCTCTGATGAACAAATTGAACAGGAATATCCTGCTTTTGAAAAAGGCTTGCGATGGAATCTGATCACTGCAAAAATTGCCAAAGAGAACGGCATAAACATAGAGCAAGAGGATATTAAGAATTTCAGCAGAGAACAGCTTAAAAAACAGTTAGCCATGTACAACCCCACAGGTGCAGGCATTGAAGATGAATATTTAGAAATATTCAATAACAATATGCTGGCTAAGGAAGACCATGCCAAAAAGTCATACGAGGGTGCAATGGAACAAAAATTGTTTAGCTTTATCGAAAATCAAATCGGTATCACAGATAAAAGTGTATCATTTGAGGAGTTCTTTAAGAAATAGCAAGTATTTAGGGATAAGTTGTTAGGGCTAAGTAATAAGTTGAGAGTAATTAGGGATTAGTTTATCTTTAATGGAATTTCTCTGATTGACATTTCCTTACGATTGATTTTCACTTCATACTTTTCGCTATCGACAATTATCCATTCAAAACTTAATACTTATAATATGAACTACGGACAAGAATTCAGAAAATACGCCACCAAACATGTGGGCTTATCCAGCATCTATGTCGATCAGTATTTAGATGCCAATATCAGCAACCTTACACCGAATATTATTGAAGAACGTTCAATGAATATTGGTGTGCTCGATGTCTTTTCAAGATTAATGAAAGACCGCATTATCTTTATGGGAACTGCCATCGACGATTATGTGGCCAATGTAATTATTGCACAATTATTATTCTTAGAGTCTGCCGACAAAAACAACGATATCCAAATTTATGTCAATTCACCGGGTGGCAGTGTTTATGCGGGCTTAGGCATTTATGATACCATGCAATACGTGAACCCTAAAGTGGCTACTTGTTGCGTGGGTATTGCAGCTTCTATGGCAGCTGTATTACTTTGTGCCGGAGAAAAAGGCGGTCGCTCTGCCTTAAAACATGCCCGAGTGATGATACACCAGCCCATGGGAGGTGCACAAGGTCAAGCATCCGAAATTGAGATTACCTATAACGAGATTCAAAAGCTGAAAAAAGAATTATACGATATCATCGCTCAGCACAGTGGACAAACGTATGACAAAGTCTATAAAGATTCTGACCGAGACTACTGGATGACCTCTGACGAAGCCAAAGAATACGGCATGATAGATGAAGTATTAATTAGAAAACCATAATTGGTCATTAGTTATTGGTGATTGGTTATTAGTGATTAGTTCACTTACACAATACTCACAATAATTTCTTGGCTCTTGACTCTCAAATCTCATTACTCAATACTAATTTCTAATTACTTTTTCATCTTGATGCTCATTTAACATTAAACATTAATCACTAAACATTAATAATAGTTTTGGCTAAAAAAAATTATACGAAATGCAGTTTTTGCGGTAGAAGCAAAGCAGATACGCTTTTATTAATTGAAGGTG
>CAZPBT010000163.1:0-2411 GCA_964584555.1 uncultured Chitinophagales bacterium | reverse complement strand
AAATGCAGTTTTTGCGGTAGAAGCAAAGCAGATACGCTTTTATTAATTGAAGGTGTTGATGCTTGTATTTGTGAAAACTGTGCAGAACAAGCCGCAAATATCGCGGATGCCGAATTGGGTGGGGAATTTACCCCCAAACAAAAACCGGGTTCAACTGCACCTAAAATGCTGCTGAAGCCTATTGATATAAAAGCACATCTGGATCAGTATGTCATTGGACAGGAAGATGCCAAAAAAGTTATAGCTGTTGCGGTTTACAATCATTATAAAAGACTCAACCAAAAGGCGGGCAAAGATGATGTAGAAATTGAAAAATCGAATATTGTGATGGTGGGGCAAACAGGTACTGGCAAAACATTGATTGCTAAATCTGTTGCTCGCTTGCTGGATGTTCCGTTCACCATTGTTGATGCTACCGTGTTTACAGAAGCCGGCTATGTGGGCGAAGATGTAGAAAGCATCATCACTCGCTTATTGCAGGTATGCGATTATAATGTAGCCAAAGCCGAACAAGGCATCGTTTTTATTGATGAGATTGATAAGCTATCGCGCAAAGGCGACAACCCTTCACTTACCCGTGATGTAAAAGAAGGCACGCAACAGGCTCTGTTGAAATTGCTGGAAGGCACAGAAGTATTAGTACCACCGCAAGGAGGCAGAAAGCATCCCGAACAAAGTTTTATCAAAGTAAACACCAAGAATATCTTATTCATTTGCGGCGGTTCATTTGATGGCATTGACGCTATTATTTCCAAGCGATTGCAAACGGCATCTATCGGCTTCAAAAAACAAGATGAAAAGGATATTATCGACAAAGAAAATTATCTGGAATATATCACACAAAAAGACTTGCGCAGTTACGGCATGATACCCGAATTGATAGGACGACTGCCGGTATTGTGTCATCTCAATCCTTTGGATAAAGATGCATTGCGCGATATATTAACCCAGCCTAAAAATGCACTTTTGAAACAATATCAAAAACTCTTTGACATTGAAAAAATAAAATTAGTTTTTGATGCTGAAGCCATAGCGTTTATTGTAGATAAAGCATTCGAGTACAAATTAGGAGCCCGTGGTTTGCGTTCTATTTGCGAGGCCATCATTACCGATGCCATGTTTGAGTTGCCTTCAAAAGAAGGTATTTCAGAATTTGTGGTAACAAAAGAATATGCAGAAGAAAAAGTGAATAAGTCGAAAATTTCCAAGCTGAAAGTAGCTTAATAATTATAGATAACTAAAAAAAGGCTTCCTGATGGAAGCCTTTTTTTATTCCATTTTCTTACTACAGAATAGTGCAGTTGGCATCAGATACTGTGGTATTTTTCCAGAAATCTTCACGTTCATTGCAAGAGCGTTTCGCATCTGTAATGCTGGTGTTTTGATACGTTTGTTTGTCAAAAGAGTCACCTGAACTGGTTTTGCAATCACATGTGTAATCTTTCTTACAAGAGGTCATGCCTAATAAAAGCACAGAACCAAAGAGGGCGGAGAATACTAGTTTTTTCATCTTTATTTGTTTTTTTGTTAATAATTATAAGGCAAATCTACACTGACTTCCTCTCTGCTGCATTACACAACTTTAATGGATTGTTTCATAATTTCAGGATAATATAAGTTTATGCAGTTGCACATTTCTACTGCTACTTATCAAATAAATTTCGCTATCATTGCTATTGATTGCACGATAAATTTTTTCTATCTTATTAAACGCAGTATTTTTACTATTTTTACGTAGTCATCTATTTTTAACTTTTAAATCTTATAATATGGCATTTGAATTACCGGCGTTGCCTTATGATTACAACGCTCTAGAACCGCACATTGATGCACGCACGATGGAAATCCACTACACCAAACATCACCAGGCTTATGTTACCAATCTGAACAATGCTTTAGCAGGAACGGATGGAGAGGGAAAAACATTATTGGAGCTGATTACCAATATCTCTAAGTATTCACCTGCTGTGCGCAATAATGGTGGCGGACATTTTAATCACTCTTTGTTTTGGAGAATAATGTCACCTGACGGCGGCGGAGAACCTACCGGAAAAATAGGTGAGGCAATAACTGCAACATTCGGCTCTTATGACAAATTCAAGGAAGAATTCAGCAAGGCAGCTGCTACGCGTTTTGGCTCCGGCTGGGCTTGGCTCTGCGTGAAAGATGATAAATCATTATGCATTTGTTCATCACCCAATCAGGATAATCCGCTGATGGATATTTCTGAGTGCCCGGGAACACCAATATTAGGCTTAGATGTATGGGAACATGCTTATTATTTGAATTACCAGAATCGCAGACCTGATTATATTACTGCATTTTTCAATGTTATCAACTGGGATGAAGTGAACCGCATGTACACGGCTATTGTCGGTTAATCAGCAAGAAAAATAAATTACATAAAAAAA
>CAZPBT010000162.1:0-7501 GCA_964584555.1 uncultured Chitinophagales bacterium | reverse complement strand
GATACGTTTGATTTTCAAAACCTTCCTCCCGATGTTTTACGAAGTAGCTGTTTTCGGCAATTCTGCAAGCATCCAGCACAAGCAAAATGCCATATTTATCGCACAATGCACGAACAGCAAGTGCGTTTTTATAACTTACAGGCTGACCGCCTGCGGAGTTATTGGTAATTGTTAGCACGATTGCACCTATTCGGTCAGCACCAAATTTTTGTATAATAGCATCTGCTTCTTCTACATTCAAATCGCCTTTAAAAGGCAGTTCTTTTTGCGGATCTTTAGCCTCCTCATAAATGACATCAAAAGCTTGCGCGCCCGTAAATTCTATATTGGCACGTGTCGTATCAAAATGTGTGTTGCTGATAAATACTTTATCTTTTCCTCCAAGTATACCATACAAAATTCTTTCTGCTGCTCTGCCTTGATGGGTGGGAATTACAAAAGGCATTTGCGTTAAACCTTTTACTTCTGTTTCTAACTTTTCCCAGCTGCTCGCACCGGCATAACTCTCATCACCCAACATCATGGCAGACCATTGTTGTTCGCTCATAGCACCTGTACCGCTGTCTGTCAGCAAATCCACAAAAACATCTTCGCTTTTCAATAAAAAAGGATTGTTGTATGCTTTCTCTAATTGAGTTTTACGATAAGCTTTTGTTGTAATCTTTAGGGGTTCTACCATCTTAATTTTAAATGGCTCTGCCAAGGTCCGAGGTCGTTTCATGCAAAAATTTAGTAAGCAAATTTAAGCTAAAAAGCGGTAAGAAGTTAGTGATTGAAAGATTGTACAAATTAAGTGAATGGATTACTGATGAAAGTTTAGCAGTAAAAAAATAATAATACAACTCGTTGTGCGGTTTAAACCAAATAGAATCATATTATTTCTTATAGCAAATAGTTGTTTGGTGCATATCAGTATAGATAGTCAAGCAAAAACCAAGTAGCGCCTTTGTCGATTCTTATCTTTTTCAATTCTTCGGAAATTTTGTATGGAAAATAAAGTTAATCCTAAAAGATGCTATGCCTCTACGGTACAAATTATAAAACAAAACACACAAGAGGTTAAGCTACTTTACACTAAAGAAAGATGCCTGATTACTAAAACTTAAATACCAAACCCAACTTGGCATAAGAACCTTCTAAATATCCGGCTTCGAGGTTGCCACCGATATGTTCAACAAAATAATAAGACATACCTATTCCTGCTCCTACGATAGCACCTGCACCAAATTTATCGCCTGCCAGGTTTTTATCTTTTAATCTGAAACCACCACCTACAGCAAGAGGAAGATAAACATCGAATTTTTCAGCATCAAGTTTAGTGTTTCCTTTCTCTGAAATCAACTGATACAAATGAAAAACACCACGTACACCAACGCCAAAATTTCTGTATTTATAATCTACCGTGTACAATTTACCTGCATCATATTTTTTGCCTGAAAATGTAAACCAGCCCCCGATACCAAAATAAGGGGAAGCAGCATAATCCATATTGACCGTTACACCCGGAACAAAGCCGTATCCTCTTGTCGTATAAGTAGGGATATAGCTGTGATGTCCCAAGTTAAGTGTTGTATAAATATTGAAATCTCCTTTTTCGATTGCAAAACTTGGTGTAGCTGCTAACAATGAAATAAATAAGGCAATTGAGGTAATAATTCTTTTCATAAAGTTGATATTTTACGGAACAAAGGTAACATATTTTTTTGTAGTGCAACTAAATGATGCCATTAAACTTTCGTAAAAACCACTCTAATGCCAATAAGAGTAATGCCAATATAAAAAGCCATTTCAAGTCGATTAGTGGACGGGTATTAAAAGTATCGAATAAGATGGTTTTCATTTTAGCTTGATTTTTCAAGTCATCCAATATAGACGACATATTTTGCGGAAAGTACATTTTTCCTCCGCTTTGTGCCGACAAATTCTGCAACAACTGGTGATTGGCTTGTGTATTGACTAACTCTGCATTTATTGCTCTGACTGAAAAACTGCATGAAGCGGTAAGTGGTTTCCCTTTATAATTTGTTTTGGCTAAGGCTGTATAGTTGCCCACGGGCAAAATTCCCGCATTCAGATAATAGGCATTTAGTGTTTTATCCAGCGCATAGGTAAACTCTTTTCCATTATCGCCTTTTACAACACATTGCACATCTTCGTCATTCACCAGTTCATAACTTTCATTATATAATTCAGCTTCCATTTCCACCTGCTCATTGGCATTATATACATTTTTCAGCGGTCTTATTTTAAATTTGCGCTTATCATTTTTAACAGTTAAATACTGAATGCATTTATTGATTAATTCATCCGTTGCAGCATAGCTTTTGGTTTGCAGATATTCATGCATACGCCAACGCCAGATTCCCTCTCCACATAAGAAACCGGATTTCTTGCCATTAATTTCATTAAAAAACAAGAGCGGATTATTCGTAGGAATGCTGCCAATTTGTTGTTTCAAAAATACATCTGCTGTGGCAGAAAGATTGTATTTCCCAAATGGTGCTAGTAAAGGCGGTAAATTCTGCAAGGTTTTAATCATTTGCTCATTTACAGTAAATTTTGAAAACGAGGAATTATAAACCGGAAAAACCTCATTGCCATTTTGAGCCGAACCATTTATTTGTAACACTTTTTGCAGTGTATTTAATTGTGCCAGATTCGTATTTGCCGATAAAATAAAAAAGACAGGTACTTGAGTATTCACTATTTCGGAAAGCAAACCGAGTTTTGAAGATGCTCCTAAAGATGGAAGTCCATGCAAAATAACCATATCAGCGTCTTTACTATTACCGGAGTACGTTTTGATATCTGCTGTTTCCAATTGGTAATTTTTATTTTGTTCGATGGCATAGCGTAACGCTTTGATATCGGGATGCGGGGCATCATACAACAACAATATTTTTTGTCTGCCATCTATCACTTCCACATAGGCAGTTTCATAATTATTTTCTGTTGTCATCTCACCTGCCATAGGTTTGAGCATAACCTTGAAAGGCAATAAACCCGACTTGACAGCATTGCCTACGGCTTCTATTTGGTCGATATAATTATCATCTGTAATAGAAATAACTTTTGAAGCAATTACACTTCCATTAAAATCTATGATTTGTAAATTAGTTTGCTGTCCTTTTAGGTGATGCGCTTCAATCTGAACAGAGATAGAAAACTGGTCGCCCAAATAAACAACATCAGGGCAACGTACTGATTTTATATAAGCATCTTTCTTTAATGTAGTATCTCCTAACGCAACTGTATATACAGGAACTTGTAATGCCTTGGCATTGTATAAAGGCGAATTGCCCTTGTTGTAAATGCCATCTCCGGAAATGATGACTGCACCAATATTTTCTGCTGCATGTCTTGAAAATGCTTCATCAATCGCCGAGTTGATATCTGTTTCTTTTTCAGTATATTCCGGAGTTTGATAGGGTGTAAGTTTATCGCCATAATTATAAGCGGCAAGCACATATTTATCCGCTATATTTTCCTGTAATTTTTTTAAATTTTTGAGATACTCCTCGCGATTATAAGGACCAAATGAACTTTTAAGTGATGCGGAATTATCATTTAACAATAATACAATCGGCTTTTCTTCTTCTGCTTTTTTAGTTTTGATTAATGGGGAAAGCAATAAGAAAGTTAGTATAGAAACAGCAGCAAAACGCAATGCACCCAGCAAATATTTCCAAAAACGCGGTTCTTTATCCTGGAAAATATACGATTTTCTTCCATATAGTAAATACGCATATAGTCCGCCTGCCAACAGACAAAACAAGATAAACCATTTCGGATATTCTATTAGAAAAGAGGCGTTCATTTAAAAATCGCAAAATAATGAATATAGTTTGAAAAACAAGTTCAAAATGTGATTAGACATTTTCTTATGTCTGCAATACACCTACTATTAACTATCTTTAACGGGTGATTTATCTGGACTATAATGCTACTACGCCCGTTAATGAAAAAGTATTGGATGCCATGCTACCTTATTTTTCACAAAAATTCGGTAATGCTGCAAGTGCCACACATGTCTACGGTATGCAGGCTAAGCAAGCTGTGGATGCGGCCCGTCATTCAATCGCAAAACAAATTAATTCATCACCCGAGGAAATTACATTTACATCCGGCTCTACTGAGGCCATCAACTTAGCCATCAAAGGAGTTTGGAATTTATATCAAAACAAAGGCAAGCATATTATTACTGTAAAATCCGAACACAATGCCGTATTGGATACCTGCCATTTTTTATCCGGCAAAGGTGCATTGGTCACTTATCTGGATGTAGATGCAAACGGCTTGATAGATTTAAATCAGCTGGAATCTGCTATTACACCACAGACAGTGCTGGTTGCAGTCATGTATGCCAATAATGAGACTGGTGTTGTGCAACCCGTCCGGGAAATTGCTGATATCATTCATCAAAAAAACTCCATCTTCTTTTGCGATGCGACACAAGCCATAGGGAAAATTCCTGTTGATGTAGATAAAGATGGAATAGATATGCTATGCATAAGCGGTCATAAAATTTATGCACCAAAAGGTGTGGGATGTTTGTATACCAGACGCAAAAACCCGAGAGTAAGCCTTGAACCGCTCATACATGGCGGAGGACATGAGCAAGGAAAACGTAGTGGTACACTGAATGTTCCCGGAATTGTTGCCCTTGGAAAAGCCGTAGAACTTTTTGCTTTCGATATTTCCTTGGAAAAACTCCGCAATGAATTTGAATTTTCTTTAATGCAACATTTTGGAAACCTGATACAGATTAATGGAAAAAATGCACTGCGCATTCCAAATACTTCTAATATTGAATTTCCATTTAAAGCAGCAGATTTCATACGGCAAACAAAAACAAAGCTAGCCGTATCAACAGGTTCAGCCTGTACTTCTGCAGAAAATAAACCCTCGCATGTTCTTACTGCCATGGGCTTAAGCAAAGAAAATGCTGAACGATGTATTCGTTTTAGTTTGGGAAAATATACCACACCGGCAGATATACAAAGTAC
Source organism: uncultured Chitinophagales bacterium (assembly GCA_964584555.1). Classification (GTDB taxonomy): domain Bacteria; phylum Bacteroidota; class Bacteroidia; order Chitinophagales; family JADIYW01; genus JADJSS01. Next base: position 2,495 of record CAZPBT010000162.1, on the reverse strand, counting down.
AATTGAAATCATCAAGCAAATTCAGGTGATGAAATATGACTAACATCTTTTTTGCAACCTAAACCTCATTTATTCATCTATTAAAATGACAGATACTTATGAAAATATACACGAAAAAGGGAGATGACGGAACCACAGCACTCTACGGTGGCATGCGCTTATCCAAGGGCGATTTGCGCATTGAAGCATACGGTACGGTTGACGAACTCAACTCATGCATAGGAGTAGTTGTAAGTGGATTAACAGATGATGCTCAACAAGCGCTCTTTACTTCCATACAAAGCCGATTATTTGATATTGGCACACATTTAGCAGCAGAACCGGGTAAGAAAAACCTCATGTTGCCTGAAATAAATGAAAGCATGATTACGTTACTCGAAAATGAAATAGATAAAATGAATGAGCACTTACCCGAGTTGAAACATTTTATATTGCCCGGTGGAAATACTGCATCAGCACATTGCCATGTCGCCCGTACTGTTTGCCGGAGAGCAGAAAGATGTGTGGTAAGACTGGCAGAACACGAAAACACAGAACCGATTTTGATAAAATACTTAAACCGCTTGTCTGACTTTTTGTTCGTTTTTGCCAGAAAATTAGCCCATGATGCCGGTTGCCCGGAGAAAATCTGGATAAGCAGTTGATAATCAACATCAAAATCGTTAAAAAAAATATTTTGTTTTTTTAAAAAAGCGTATATATTTGCAACCCTGAAAAAATAGTAAATCTAAAATTTAAAATTATGTACTGGACACTCGAATTAGCATCATACCTGGAAGAAGCGCCATTTCCTGCATCAAAAGATGAACTTATTGACTATGCCATCCGCACAGGTGCGCCTTTGGAAGTGATTGAAAACTTACAGGAAATGGAAGATGATGAAGAAATTTATGAAAGCATAGAAGACATCTGGCCGGAATACCCGACAAAAGAAGATTTCTTGTTTAATGAAGATGAATATTAAACCAATAGTCTTATTCAAAAAATTAAAGCCGCTCCTCTTGAAGCGGCTTTTTATTTGGCTGGTGGTTACTTTTTTATTTTTTAATCTGAGTCGGGTTGACGATTCAATTTAATTATAGCACAATGGAATGTAGTGAAGATTGGACAAAATGAAAATATATACGGTTTTATTGATAACGTACAACAAATGCATCTTTAAATTTATCGGTCATGCTTAATTTGAGCGCATCTGCATAGGTTTTATTTTGGAATTTACCGATATATAGTTTATATACTGTTTTATCATTTAGCGTAGATTGCTCAATAATCACTTCGTGGTCATAATCATTGCAAATACTGTCTGCTATTTCAAAAATAATGGATGGATCAGAAAACACTCCCAGTTGTATGCCAAAGAAACCGTCATTTTCTTTGTTGTGTTTAGTAATGACGAAATAAGGCTTTCGGTTGCCAATGGCCTCAGTACCTTTCAGTTTCCAATCGTTGGCAGGAGCATTTGAGTTTGATGAAGAAGAAGATTGATTAGCTGCAGGCGCATAGGGATTAAATATATCAGTATCTACTGTAGGAATATTTTTCCATGTTTCGTCTCTGTTTTCTGCACTATCGTTTTCGGGCACCTTTTCCAAATCCGGTTTTTTGTTTAGCTTGACAGAAGCAGCTAATAAATCCTTTGGAATATCATTGGGATGCACGGTTTCAATTTTCACGGTACAAGTTCCGGCATTTCTGTAACCCAATAAGTGGGCTGCTTTGGTAGATAAATCCAACACTCTGCCTTTTATATAAGGCCCCCTGTCGTTTATTTTTACATAAACCGACTTATTATTCTGGGTGTTGGTTACTTTCACTATCGTGCCGAGTTTCATAGTTTTATGTGCAGCAGTCAGTTTATTCTGAGAATAAGTTTCACCTGATGCCGTTGGTCTTCCTTCAAACTCGATACCATAATACGATGCAACGCCGTACTCTACCTGAGCTGATGCGAGTAATACACACATCAGGTTTAATATAAATATGGTGGCGATTTTTTTCATAGCATTTTGTTTAGTTCAAAAGCTGGTGCAAAAATAGGGTGACAAGGTTAGGTTTGTGTTAAGCGGGTAGAGAGTTCGATTAAAGGTTCAGTTACGATAGAATGACCGCCTTTGTAAAAAATATGTGAAAATGTTAAGCCAATATTACGTAAATTTTTCATAATCTCTTCTTTTCTTTCCTCACTAATGTAGATATCTGTGTCTCCTACCAATAAATAAGGAGCTAATTTGTTAAGTTGATCTACTTGTTCCAGACATTCATTCGGAATGCTTCCTCCCCATAAAACGATGTTATTCAACCGTTTTTGTGTTTGTAATGCCCATCTGCATATAGTACTTGCCCCTTGTGAGAAGCCGAAAGCGACCACTTTTGCATCCGAATGTAAAACAAATGTTTCGTAAACCTTTTCTAAGTATGAAATATAGTCGGCAATCTCATATTCCCGGTCTTCTGTAGTCATCCAACTGGCCCCAACTCTGCCTGCCAGTCCATCT
>CAZPBT010000161.1:0-7502 GCA_964584555.1 uncultured Chitinophagales bacterium | reverse complement strand
AATCACTTCTTCTTCACTGTTACAGTGTAGCTTCCGGTATTGGATTTGTCATAAACTGTTTCGTAAATAGAAATAAATAAAGGACCTGAACTTTCTGCCGTACCTTCAAACTTTGAACCGGCTCCCAAATAAGTACCATTTTCTCCTATTTTATACACGACTGAACCATATTTTATCTCGGCATCCTCATTATAAGCACCGTCTTTCGTACCACTCACATAGCCGTCAGGATTAAATGCTCCACCGGATAAACTTTTCAGAATGATTTTACCGGTAGCTGTAATCGTAAATTTATCTCCTTCTTTCAGGGAAATGCCCGTATTTACCCATCCTTGTTTTTCATTTCCCGAAATTTGCGTATTTGCTTTTAAACGAAACTGACCGTTCCCCAAAATGGTTGATTCATCAATCATACTAATATCCAGGCTTTCAATTTTATCTTTTTTAAACGTCAGATTGCCGTAATCAGACTGAAGCAAAATATCGCTAAAAGTAATATTCCCTTCAATATAGTTATTATTGCCAAAAGTAATGGCATCTTCTATTGGATCGGCACTTGACAAATTAGCAATTTTATACAGCTCATCCAGCAATTGCTCTATGGTATAGTTTTCATTTTCTGAAATAGAATAATTCGTACTCTCTGAAAAAGTTTTTACAGTAGATAAAACAGGAGTACCCATGGCCAATAATTTATCATAGATTGTTTTGGCATCTAGACCTTTAGCCGCATTCAGTTTTGTTAAGTCTGCCACTACTGCAGCATCTTTGCTATGGTCTGAAGGAATACCAAATTGCAGAGCAGAAATTTGATCAATAGGTATAGTCAGATTGCCATATGCAGTAGTAATCGCTATTTTGTTTAATGTAGATTTGCCGGAAATAATATCTCCGTTTTTCAGATGAACCGTCAGCATTACATTGGCTGCCCAAACACTAGAAACGGTGAGGCTTAGTAAGGAAAGGAAAAATAATTTTTTCATGAGATGAAATTTGTTTGGTTTTTGATTTATAACCATAAAGGTGTAAAATAAGATTCACCCAATTGCAAAATTAATGCTTTTTAACATGAGCCGTTTTTATTACAAGCGATTACTTTTTCAAATGTTTAAATGCGCTGCCTAAATTCTTAATGATATCACTTGCAATTAAACTTTCTTCACTTTGTTTTTTGAGTGCCAGATCTGCAGCTGAGCCATGTAAAAACACGCCTAATTTTGAGGCTTCAAGTGCTGAGTATCCTTGAGCCAGTAAGCCGCATATTATACCGGTTAACACATCGCCACTGCCGGCGGTAGCCATACCCGGATTTCCGGTGGAGTTGAAATAAACATTTCCTGATACATCTGCAATAGCAGTATGCGCACCTTTTAATATGGTAATGACTTTGTGTTTTTTAGAAAATGCCTGTAATTTTTGCAATCTGTCAAAATCATCTGTCCATGTTCCCGTCAGTCTTTCAAATTCTTTAGGATGTGGCGTTAAGATGCAGTTTTCAGGCAATAACTTAAGCATTGCTTTATGCTGAGCGATGAGGTTGAGCGCATCAGCATCAATTACGCAAGGAGTTTTATTCACTTGCAAAAATGATTTCAATGCAGAAGCTGTATCCTGATGTGTACCTAAGCCCGGCCCTATGGCTACTACAGTATAATTTGCTTGCAGAGGAAAACCGGAAATATGCAAATTGTTATCATCACAACTACACATGGCTTCCGGTAGTGCAGTCTGCAAAATTGAATAACCACATGCCGGAATATGAGCAGTAAGCAAGCCCGCCCCGCTTCGCAAAATAGCCATTGCACTTAGTGTGGCAGCCCCCATTTTGCCATAACTTCCGGCAACCAATAAAGCATGTCCGTAACTGCCTTTATGACTGAATTTTTTACGGGTTTTAAGTAGCTGCTTTAGCTCTGTTTTATCTGTGTAAAAATAAGGTGTATTTGTTTTTGAAATAAAATCAGGATGAAGTCCAATAGCAACAATCTTGAAAATGCCGGTATACTTGCCACCTGAAGGCATTAGAAAAGAAAGTTTCGGAAACTGAAATGTATATGTTTTTTGAGCTTGAATAATAGACATTCCGGATTGTTTTTCAGTATACAAGCCTGACGGAATATCTACCGAAATTATACTCGATTCTTGCTCATTTAAATAGTTTACCAATGCTGCTGATAATCCGTTTATTGGCTTATTTAAGCCGGAGCCAAAGAGTGCATCAATAACGATATCCTCTTTATCATGCTTTGGAAAGTCACTAGCACTCAAAATGTATTTATAATGTTTTAGTCTTTGCAAGTTTAGTTGAAAGTCAGCTGAATACTGACTACTGTGAAGTATAAACACGTTTACAGCATGTTTTTCATGAAGTAACAAGCGGGCAATGGCCAGTCCGTCGCCTCCATTATTTCCAGGACCGCAAAAAATGTATTTCGTTTGTTTTTTATCCGGATATTCTTTGAGAAAAAGAGCTGTCCATTTTTTAGCTGCACGTTCCATCAAATCAATACTCGCTATTGGTTCATTTTTTATGGTATAAGCATCCGCTTCGCGAATTTGTTTTACGCTTAAAATTTTCATATTCAAAAATAAACAGAATCGCACAGATGTACTATGAATTCTATCATTAAAATAAATTAATAATATATAAAATAGTTTCATTCTATTCGATTTTCGATTGCTGAAACTTTTTACCAAAAAAACTTTTTTATAATGAAGAAAAGCCACCATTTGTTGAAAAACAAGGATAATGCTCTAAAAAGACCATTTTTTTGCCAGCCACTTTTACCCTGATACTTACCGAATACCTGAAAAATTGACCCGAATACTAAATGATCTCATTTCATTTTATAATCGCCTTATTTTTACATCATCATTTTAAGTTGTTTACGTTTAAAATAAGTTCGTGCTTTTGGTTAGTTTACACTCATAAATAAAAAGAAGTACGACAGGGTGTTAAAGCTCTAAAAATTTTTCGGGATGCATAGCATCCCGTTTTTTTTGCTATTTTGTAAGAAGGAATTTAAGAATGTCCGGATTGCTCAACCATATACGTTTTAGTTTTCTCTTACTTTTGCTACTAGCTTATCTGTCTGGTTTTGCGCTGGATGTATCCTTGTTCAAATTCAAAACACTGGATATTAAAGATGGCTTGTCGCAAAACAGTATCAATTACATTTTTCAAGGAAGCAAAGGCTATATGTGGTTTTGTACAAATGAGGGGCTGAACTTGTATAACGGTTATAGCTTTGAAGTCTTTAAGAATCAAATTGACAACAGTAATTCATTGGTGTCAAATTTTACACAGTGCATGGCAGAAACCGATAATGGCGTATTCTGGATAGGCACAGAGCGGGGCATCAGTGTATTTATGCCGGATAAAAAAATATTTGTCAATACAGAAAGTCCGTTGCAAATCAAACGTATTATTGCCGAAGACGACAAAGCGGTATGGGTGCAAACGAATTATAGTGTTTTCAGGGCTGAATTAGTGCAAATTGGCAAAAAAGGATTAAGTCCCAAAGATTACGCCATCAACATAAAATTCTATTATGACTACGACGAAATTCTCTATAAAGATAACGAAGGTAAAATATTGCTGAGTTCTAAAAATGATTTGCTTTATAATTATGTACCGAAATCTAAAACAGTCGTATTGCGAAGTTCATCTAAAATTTGGGCGACATTAAGTGCAAAAAAAATAAACAGTGTAGTACAGGATAATCAGTTTAATTACTGGATTGCAACGAACAGTGGTGTTTTTAAATGCGATAAAAATTTTAACGATATCGATACTTTTTCTGCTAACCGGAAAAAATTACCGGCCTTGCAAGGTAAAATTAATGATTTGAGTTTTGATAAAGCAGGTAATATTTATATGGCCACCAGTCAGAACGGTTTGATTATTTATGATGCAAAGCAAGCTAAGTTTTATAATTACCAATACGATATTTTTGATTTGACGGGGCTTCCGGATAATAAACTGCTCAGTGTATTGGTAGACAAAAGTCAGACTTTATGGGTAGGCACTAAAGGGGCAGGAATTTCGGCTTACTCTCCTTTTAAATATAAATTTAAACTGATTACACAAGAACCATTTAAAACTTCCTGGCTCACTAACAAATATATTCTTGCTATTGAAAAGGACAAGTCAGGTAATGTATGGATAGGTACAGATGGCGGAGGTTTGTTTCGTTATGATGTTAAAAAGAATTTATTCACCAACTGGCGAAATAATTCAGCTTTCAGTTCTTTATCTAATGATGTGGTGCAGGATATTTTAATTGATAAAAAAGGAATATTGTGGATTGGTACTTTAAACGGAATCTGTAAGTTTTTACCTTCAGGAAATAATTTCATACGTTATTATTTCACGGCAAATAATGTCCATGAAAATTTAACTGTCAACCGCTATTCCAATATCCGTTTGTTTGAAAAGAGCAATGGCGAATTATATGCCTTTGACGATAATAATATCTATAAATTTAATGCTATCAGACAAGAATTTGATTTGCTAAATATCATGTATTATAGCCGGCATTTCATACCTAGATTTATTACAGAAGATGATGACGGCACTTTGTGGATTGCATCTAATGCGGGCATCTACCATCTGAATACTGCGGAAGGATTTATGGATATTGATGCATTAAAAAAACTGAATGAAAAATATTTTAAAAACGGCAGGGTATATGGCTTGCTAAAAGAGGATGCCGACCGGTATTGGGTGGCTACGGGCAATAATGGTATTTATCTTTTTAATAAAAAAACATTTGCGATAGAAGTCAATTATACCGAAAAATCAGGGTTGAGTAATAATTACGTGTACAGCATCTTAAAAGATAATTCGGGAAAATTATGGATGAGTACAAATCGTGGAATTTCAGTTTTTGATCCTATCTCTAAAACATTTAAAAATTATGATGTGAACGATGGTTTGCAGAGTAATGAATTTAACGGAGGTGCATTTTTAAAAACATATGATGACGAAATCTATTTCGGAGGAGTAAATGGTTTTAACATAATTCAGGCCAATGAAGTGCCGTTTAATGCTTACAAGCCTAGCAGTAATATTATATCTGTAAAAGCGAATGATGTACCTGTTGATTTCGATCGTTACAGTCAACATCCAAAGCGAGTGAAATTCAGTAATGATCAGGATAATATCGAATTTGAATTTTCGTCGAGTGATTATGCCAATCCGCCCAAAAATATGTTTCAATATAAACTGGAAGGCTATGATAAAAACTGGACCACATCCAACCGAAATTATGTAAAATATGCCAAACTGCCACACGGAAACTATACGCTTTTAGTAAGGGCTTCGAATAATGATGCGGTATGGAGCGACAATATTTCCAGATTTGAATTCAGGATAAAACCTATGTTCTGGCAGACTATTTTATTTAGAATACTCTTTATCATTGTAGCCTTGTTTTTCTTATATCGTTTTATAAAAAATACTATACGTTCGGCACGAATGAAAGAAATTGAAAAAGCTCGTAAGGAAAAGCAGAAAACGATTTATGAAAAACAATTAGCCGAAATAAAATTAAAAGCCTTAGTCGCTCAGATGAATCCGCATTTTATTTTCAATTGCATGAATTCCATTCAGGCGATGATTCTTTCTGATAAAAACATGGAGGCCTCAACTTATCTTACCAAATTATCCAGGCTGGTTAGAGCCGTACTGGAGAATTCCGTAAAAACATTTATTCCGTTGTCTGAAATTATCGAAAATCTGAAGCTCTATCTGGAGTTAGAATCACTGCGTTTTGATAAAAAGTTCCATTATGATTTAAAGGTTGAAAATCTGGATATTTATTCTGTAGAAATGCCTTCCATGCTCTTTCAGCCCTATGTAGAAAATGCGATTTGGCATGGTCTGCTAAAAAAAGAGGGAGAAAAAAATCTGCAAATCCATTTCTTCAAACGAGATAATTATTGCATCTGCGAAATTACGGATAATGGTATTGGCAGAACAAAAGCTGCGGAATTAAACCTGAAAAAACAGCATAAATCTCTCGGCACGGTTATCACAAAAGACATGTTTGAGACGCTTCATAAAATCCGCGACAGCAAATATACTGTCGATATCATTGATTTATATGATGAGCAAAATGAAGCCGCAGGCACTAAAGTAAAAATTGAAATCGAAATCAATTAAGCATTTATCAAACCTTTAGCTTTATCTACGATTAGCTCAATTTGTTTTTCCAAAGTCAGATGCGTAGTGTCGATGACAATAGCATCATCAACCTGGGTTAACGGAGAATCTTCGCGGGTAGAATCAATTTTATCGCGGTGAATAAGATTGGATTTTAACTCTTCAAGTGAAAATAATTTTCCTGTTTTTGCCAATAACTCATCTTGTCTTCGCTTTGTCCGAACATCCAGATCTGCCGTCATAAAAAACTTGAGTTCTGCATCGGGCATAACAACGCTGCCGATATCCCTTCCTTCCATCACTACGCCTTTGTGAGCAGCCATCTTTTGCTGTTGTTCTACCAGTTTTTTGCGCACATCACTGTTTGCTGCTACCTCAGAAACCATTGCTGCTACGTATGGTTTGCGTATTTCTGATTCAATATCTTCATCATTCAGAAAAGTATGTAATTCGCCTTTTATGCGTTTAAAATCAATTTCGATATTTGGCAATGCATTTTTAATGCCGTCTTCGTTATGTACATTTATTAAATGTTGTTGCAAATAATACGTTACTGCCCTATACATTGCTCCGGTATCAATATACGTATAGCCGAGTTCTTCGGCAACTTGTTTGGCTGTAGATGATTTGCCACATGCAGAAAAGCCGTCGATTGCGATATTGATTTTTATTGACATGTTAATGAAGTATGCTGTTGAGCATGTTGTTATTTAGCCTTATGCCCGAATTCATCCAGTTTTATTCTCAATGTAATTTGGTGGTCATTACCGGTTCGGTTATACTGTGCAAAACCATAATCAAAAGCAAATTGTTTGATATTAACACCAAAACCTGCTGTAAAACCGGCAAAGCCTTTTTTCTTACCGATGCCCAATTCTTGTCTGCGCAAGTGATTGTAACCAAAACGCAATTGCACAGGTTTACCTGCCTGTACTTCCAAGCCGAATGCCGTATGTCGAAACAGATTATCTACGATTTCAGCACCTTTGTTTTTCTTTTTTGAAGTACCCAACAAAATAATTTGCTGTTCTTCTTCGGGGTAGGTGAGTTTCCAAGTTTGTAAATTATGTGCCGTAACATAAATAGTAAGCGGTAAATGTTTGAATGATTTTGATAAAGACCAGTCGAGCTGCATGGGCAATTTTTGTCTGCCCTCACCTTTGATATACGGTTTTAATTCAGCTCCGGCATTATGCAAAACAAAAGCAAAACTCAGCCGGGATTTTGTATCTGAATAGCCAATGGCGACATCCGTGCCCAAGCCCAGTGAAGTATAAGAGGCTAAATGCGAAACAATAAATTTCAGGGACACTCCATAATAAAACCGGTTAAAATG
>CAZPBT010000160.1:0-7529 GCA_964584555.1 uncultured Chitinophagales bacterium | reverse complement strand
CAGGTACACCTCAAAATATAACTGTGTTCTGTGCAAGCGATGTACCAACAGCATCAATCAATTCTGTAACAGCTTCGGATAATTGTGCAGGAACAGTAAGCGTAACTGTACAAGATGCCATCAGCAATCAATCTTGTGCGAACCGCTATACGATAACCCGCACTTGGACAGCCACAGATGTATGCGGAAATGCAGCGACATCCACACAAATTATCACTGTTGATGATGAAATTGCACCAACGATTTCAGGAACACCGGAAGACATTACAGTATCTTGTGCAAGCGATGTGCCAACAGCTTCAATCAATTCCGTAACAGCTACCGATAATTGCGCAGGAACAGTAAGTGTAACTGTACAAGATGTTATCGGCAATCAAACCTGTGCGAACCGCTATACGATAACCCGCACCTGGACAGCCACTGATGTCTGCGGTAATGCAGCGACATCTACACAAACAATAACTGTAGATGACCAAACAGCACCAACCATTTCAGGTACACCTCAAAATATAACTGTGTTCTGTGCAAGCGATGTACCAACAGCATCAATCAATTCTGTAACAGCTTCGGATAATTGTGCAGGAACAGTAAGCGTAACTGTACAAGATGCCATCAGCAATCAATCTTGTGCGAACCGCTATACGATAACCCGCACTTGGACAGCCACAGATGTATGCGGAAATGCAGCGACATCCACACAAATTATCACTGTTGATGATGAAATTGCACCAACGATTTCAGGAACACCGGAAGACATTACAGTATCTTGTGCAAGCGATGTGCCAACAGCTTCAATCAATTCCGTAACAGCTACCGATAATTGCGCAGGAACAGTAAGTGTAACTGTACAAGATGTTATCGGCAATCAAACCTGTGCGAATCGCTATACGATAACCCGCACCTGGACGGCAACCGATGTATGTGGAAATACAGCTTCTTCATCCCAAACAATAATTGTAAATGACACGATTAAACCGCTATTTATAGAATCCTTACCGGCAGACATTACTGTTTGTAAAGATATTCCGCTACCTGCAGTTTTACATGCAGTGGATAATTGTGGTAATGCAAATGTTGTCTTTACAGAACGTACAGATAATCAAACGATACCGGGAAGTATATTGATTACACGTTCATGGACGGCGACAGACAGCTGTGGAAATGAAGTTTCACACACACAATTAATTACGGTTCATCCTGAAAAACATTCCGAAAACTATTTAGAGATTTGCAGTGGAGCATCCGTCCAGATTGGTGCGCATGTGTACACCGAATCAGGTAACTATATTGATACACTGCCTACAGTCTGGGGATGTGACAGTATTGTAAATACGGAACTCGTAGTAAGAAATAATTTTATTACCGTAATCGATACTTCAATTTGTAATGGAGAAACATTAAGCTTGAATGGAAAAGAATATACAGTTTCGGGAAATTATCAGGATACATTATCTACTGTCTTTGAATGTGATAGTATAATAGATATTTATTTAGTTGTAAAACCTTTGCCAGAATTACAACTTCGGGTTGACGGCAATGCAGTTCTTTGCGCAAACATGAATCATGTTACATTAACTTCAAATACAGGACTGGATCAATATGTTTGGTATAGTGATGGTATTTTAATGCAAGGAAATACCTCCCATAGTATAACAATTACTCAAGGTGGATGGTATCAGCTTACTGCATTTTTAAATGGTTGTGAAGCAACTGACAGTATTCACATTGTACCATCAAATGATTGTCCTAAAACAGATACGATTACCATTTGTATTCCGGCTAAAACAGATACGGCATTTTGTGTAAACAGTCTTATCCAGCTGCCTGATGCTGTTTCTGAAGTATCGTTCTGCGAATTGCCAAATCCGCTGGTTGAAGTGAATATCGTGGATACCACTTGTTTATCAATTAAAGCAAATAACTCAGAAGCACTCTCTGATACATTCTGCATACTTTATTGTGATAATATCGGTTTATGTGATACGTTAATCGTATTCTTCTGTTCTTCTAAAATTACAGTTCCGCCAATTGCTGAGAACGATTGTATAGAAACTACACAAAATACAGCGGTGAATATTTCTGTTACTGCTAATGACCATGATCCCGACGGACATCCAATTATTGTTACAAATATTGTGAAAGAACCTTTAGTAGGTCATGTAGTTATTAACAACAATATAATTACCTATTCGCCTCAGCCTGATTTCTGTGGTAAAGATACATTCTGGTATGAGCTGTGTGATAATATTGATGGTTGTGATACGGCTTATGTATGCATACAAGTCAACTGCGAATGTGAATTGCCACAAGTAATTACACCAAATGGAGATGGTTATAACGATGCACTGGTAATACCGTGTATCATGGGTATCGGATCCGTAAAATTAAGTGTTTGGAATCGTTGGGGGCTTCCGGTTTATGAAGATGAAAATTATCAAAATAACTGGGAAGGTACATACGGAGGAGAACCTCTGCCAAGCGGTACTTACTGGTATGGTATTGACTTTATTAAACCGGACGACGGAAGAAGAATAAAACTTGCAAATTATCTGTTAATCATCAAATAAAAACGAATACTATGAAAAAGCTAATATTTCTAACTATCACGTGTCTGCTATGTGCTTACACCACTTTGTTTGGTCAACAGGAGCCAATGAATACCATGTTTGCCTATAATAAACTACAAACTAACCCTGGTTACACAGGAGGAAAGGATTTACTGAGCATGCGGGCCGTTTACCGGACGCAATGGGTGAAACTTCCGGGTGCACCTCGTACTATTAATTTCAATATACACTCTCCTGTTAAAAAAGAACGAATTGCTGTAGGATTAAGTGTATTGAATGATATTGCAGGCTCTGTTAATCAAACTAACCTGACACCCAGTTTCGCATATCGCATACCTTTTAAAAATGATACTAAACTTAGTTTTGGTATAAGTGCGGGTATCAAATTTTATAAAATAAATGTTACTACACTAACTGCAACAGATGTTAACGACCCGCTACTGGGTACTAATTATTCAGGGGTAGCTCCAACGATGGGATTCGGCTTATATTATTATGGAAGAAAATTTTATGTCGGATTGTCTTCTCCTAATATTTTGCCTATGGATTTGATAAGAAAAAATAAGGAACTGGCGCAAATGACTACTGACCGTTTCCAGCAAGTAGGACACATGTATTTATCAGGAGGATACACTTTTGAGATAGGCAAGAAAAAGAATTTCTGGATACAACCACAGTTATTGTTCAAGTATTTGATGACTTCTAAATACAAGATTCCTTTTGAAATAGATGCCAATCTAACGTTTACCTTATATAAGATTGCCAATATCGGCTTAACATACAGAACCGGTTTTGCCAATATTTATGATAACAGAGAAAGCATGGATATCATGACTATGTTTACATTGCCTAAAGGATTTAGTGTAGCGTATTCATATGATATTACACTGGCAAACAGTAAAACTTTCCATAATAATTCACATGAGATTTTACTAGGATACGATGTTGATATTAGAAAAAAAGGTGTAAGAACACCGAGATATTTTTAAACTGCTAAATTTAAAAAACTATGAAAAATATATTGATTACACTGTTGCTGATTTTTGTACTCTTCCAAACCGGATTTGCACAAAAGAAAATGAAATTTGAAGAGGCCAAAGAACTTTATTCCAGACTGGCGTACAGTGAGGCTATTACTCTTTTAAGTGATTATCTGAAAAGCGCAGATAATATTGAAGCAAGACAATTACTTGCCCAGTGTTATGTACATACAAATAACTACGAACAGGCGGAAAATACACTTGCTGCTATCGTAAATGATAGTCGTAATACAAATAATACATATATTATGTGTTATGCCAAAACGTTACAAACATTAGGACGATATAATGAAGCGGCAGATTGGTATACTAAATACTTATCTCAAAATCCGAATAGTTCATTTGCAAAAAATCAAGAATTTGCCTGTAAAAATAAAACCACCTACTTTGGCGATTCACTGCTTTTTTTATCTGAACATCTTCCGTTTAATACCGATGGTCTTGATTTTGGTGCATGTATCCGAAAGGATGTATTTATCTATACTTCTACCGGAGGAAAAACAAATAGTAAGAATAAAAATATCGACTTGTATACTGACGAACCTTTCATGGATATTTATGAAGTTAAGTTTGATGATACTGCGTTGAATTTTTCTACAGCGCAGATATTTAATGCAGGTATCAATACGAAGTACCATGAAGGACCATTGGCATTTAGTCCGTTGGGAAAAGAGGTGTATTTTACCCGTAATGATTACAATCCGTATAAATCCGTTAAGAAAGTAGGCTGTGACAATGATAAAATCATTAACCTGAAAATTTTTAAAGCTTATCTTGAAAACGGAAAATGGGTGAAAGATGAAGAGCTGCCTTTTAACAGCAGTGAATACAGTTGCGGACATCCAACGGTAGATTTTAAAAAGCAAATCATGTACTTCACTTCCGATATGCCTGGTGGTTATGGTGGAACAGATTTGTGGTATTCCAAATTTAATGGCACGCGTTGGTTAGAACCAATTAATGCAGGATCAAAAATAAATACCGACGGAAATGAAATGTTTCCTTATTTGGCTGCCGATGGTATTTTATATTTTTCGAGTAACGGACAAGCCGGCTTAGGCGGACTGGATATATTTGCTGCCACCTTGAAGAATAATGAAGTGGTTGAAGTAAAAAACCTGAATTCTCCCATCAATTCTTCTTATGATGATTTTGCTTTTTTATTGCGTGATAATGGCAGAGTTGGATTTTATTCGAGCAATCGACCGGGGGGCAATGGCAATGATGATATTTATCTTATTTACAAAAATAGTTTTAATTTGGAAGGAACTGTTATTGACAGTCGTACTAACTTGCCCTTGGCAAATGCAGAAGTGAAAATGAGCAGCAATAATCAGCAACTTCATTCTTTTAAAACAGATAAAAACGGAAATTTTAAAACAGAAGTAAGAGGACTGATGACGTATGATTTTTGGGCTGATGCAAGCAATTATATTCCGAATACTAATCAGATTTCAATTCCTTCAACCAAACAAGACCAAACCTATAAAATTACTATTCCACTTCAACCCATTGTGGCTGAAATTACCTATATTGATAAATTGACTAAACTGCCCATTGCAAATGCCCATAGTGATGTTACTACGTGTCAGGAAGTGAAAACTTCTATTTCTTCAGCTGATAATGGTAAAGCCTATATGGATGTTTTGGAAAATTGCAAATACAAATTATTGTCGAATGCCAAAGGGTATTTTCCCGAACAATCAGCATTTGAGATTGGCGAACTGCAAGATACCTTTAGAACGGTTGTTGAACTTAAACCAATTAACTACGATATCATGACACTGAATAATATCTACTATGATTTTGATAAATGCTATATCCGTCCGGATGCCGTTCCAGACTTATCCATGTTGTTGAGTTTTATCAAAGCCAATCCTGATGCACAAGTTGAGTTGAGTTCGCATACAGATGCACGAGGAGATGATGATTATAATATGAAATTGTCGCAATGCCGCGCAGATGCTGCCGTTGCATGGCTGATTAATCATGGTGTAGCAAAAGCACAGATTACTGCAGTAGGTTATGGCGAATTAAAATTGCTGAATATGTGTGCCAATGATATGGTTTGTACAGAAGAGGAGCATCAAAAAAACAGAAGAACGGAGTTTCGTGTTACTAATGCCGGTGTGATTACTTCTTCTCAGAAAAAAGATAATATTTATACAGACAGATGTAAAAATTGTAAGTTTTAACTACTTTCATATAGTACTTATTTTCTTGGGACGCGTCTGTAAAGGCGCGTTTTTTTTATTCATTCAAAAAGTATTTCACTTTAATATTCTTCATTTTTTTGTAGCTTTAAACTTTATTATAAAATCCATGAGTAAAGTAGTTAAAAATGCAGAAGAAGCCTTGTTTGATATACAAGATAATATGACCATCATTTTAGGTGGTTTTGGTTTGTGTGGCATTCCTGAAAATGCTATAGCGGCGCTTGTAAAAAAAGGAACGAAAGGCTTGACTTGTATTTCCAATAATGCAGGCGTGGATGATTTCGGTTTGGGATTGCTTCTGAAAGGACACCAAATCAAAAAAATGATTTCTTCTTATGTAGGCGAAAATGCAGAATTTGAACGTCAGTTGTTAAATGGCGAACTGGAAGTGGAGTTAATTCCACAGGGTACTTTAGCTGAAAGATGCAGAGCCACGGCTGCGGGCATTCCCGCTTTTTATACACCGGCAGGCTATGGTACCGAAGTAGCTGAAGGCAAAGAAACCAGAGAGTTTAATGGCAAAATGTATATCATGGAACGGAGTTTTGATGCTGATTTTGCTATCATCAAAGCATGGAAAGGCGATGCTAACGGCAATCTGATTTTTAAAGAAACTACCCGCAATTTTAACATGCCCATGGCAGGAGCAGGCAAAGTGACCATAGCCGAAGTAGAAGAACTGGTAGGCATTGGCGAGCTTAATCCGGATCAGATACATGTGCCGGGTGTTTTTATTAAACGCATCTTCCAAGGTGAGCAATATGAGAAAAGAATCGAACAAAGAACAGTGAGAAGTAAGTCCTAAGATTTACAGTTTATAATTCATAGTTCTTTTCATTCAACATTAATAATTTAAAATTCAACATTAATAACATGTTAGATAAAAACGGAATAGCAAAGCGCATAGCCAGAGAGTTACAAGACGGTTATTATGTCAATTTAGGAATAGGTATTCCTACTCTTGTCGCCAACTATGTGCCTGAAGGCATGCAGGTTACTTTCCAGTCTGAGAATGGTATGTTGGGCATGGGTCCCTTCCCATTTGAAGGCGAAGAAGATCCCGATTTGATAAATGCCGGAAAACAAACTGTAACGATTTTGCCGGGTGGCTCATTTTTTGATTCTGCTACCAGCTTTGCCATGATACGCGGAGGGCATATAGACCTGACTATTTTAGGGGCTATGGAAGTGAGTGAAGATGGCGATATTGCCAATTGGAAAATACCCGGAAAAATGGTGAAAGGCATGGGTGGGGCGATGGATTTGGTAGCTTCGGCAAAAAATATAATTGTGGCGATGCAACATGTGAACAAGGCAGGTGAATCTAAGCTTTTACCTAAATGTACACTACCGATTACCGGATTAAAATGTGTAAAAAAAATAGTTACAGAACTGGCGGTATTGGATGTAACACCGGACGGATTTAAACTGTTAGAACGCGCCCCGGGTATCAGTATAGAAGAAATAAAGAATGCCACAGCCGGAAAATTAATCATTGAAGGGGATATACCGGAGATGATAATTTAACTAAAAAAATACAAGATTTTTTATTGCTTCTTTTATTTGCAATTTTAATGAGATAAGTTCAATATGACTCATTTTATTAAGACGGTTATTTTATTTTTCAGTTTTTAGTAAGTTACATGCTTAATTAATTCTGAAACACAAAAACTTGTTTTATCGTTTCTTCTACATTAGGAATATCT
>CAZPBT010000159.1:0-7561 GCA_964584555.1 uncultured Chitinophagales bacterium | reverse complement strand
ATAAAGAAAATGATTTTTTAGACTGGTATGAAAATTGGCTTGATACAATTATTTCAGGCAAAAAAATAAAAGAGAGTGGATTTGCTAATGAAACTGAAGAAAGCTGCATAAACCGAGTTCTATCAGACAAAGAAAGCTACTGGAAATTCGTTTCCCTCTCATCTTTAAGAAATTTTGATAAACTGAATAAATCATCAATAAAAACACTAAAAAATAAATATAATACAGAAAAAGATGACAAAGTAAGGCTTTATATTCTTAATCTTTTGACAAAATTTGACTATGACAATACCAAAAAAGAAATAGCGACATTACACAGAAAAGAACCATTAGAATTTTTACGAAATATACATTTATTTGCCAAAGAAAAATCAGTTGAATGGAAAAATGAAATCGATATTATTAGAAATGTAAATGTTAATAATCAAGAAATTATCGAATACATTAAATATATTTTTGAGTAAAAAACTTCATCTAACATCGGTAGCCGTTGCGCAACTTCGTATTTTTAGGGCTTATTTTTAATATTTAATATAATATATTTATAATTTTAAATACTATTTGTTGGTATAATAGACAAAATTAAGGCTTTTTAGAGCTGTTTTTAGCTCATTTTTATTGCATTGTGTGCAATTTAAGCCCATCAAATTTGAAACATGATATATACCAAAAAAATATACATCTGCTATTGTCGTTTATCAACTTAATAACTACCTTTAAGAATCGAAAAAAGGTAAAACTGAGACATTGGATTTCCAAATGCTCAATCAACGTAACATTTTAAATTAATAGCATTTGAGTTTTGAAATTTCTAAATATCAACCAACAAAACTGTACAAAATAGGCTTTGTATTTTATATAAGTCCATTTATACTATATTTCTTATCATTGTTATATAGAGAAATATTCAATTATAATGATTTTCCTATTGTAATTTTATTTCTTTCACTAGTACCATTTTCATTGATTGGATTAATCATTTTTTTTAAAGGTTTTCTTATAGAACAAAAGAATAATTTTCCTGATGATAGAATTGGTTGCATAGGAATAATATATGGTGCAATATCCTTTTTATGCGGAATCATATTTCTAATGCTTGCTTATATTATTACAAATTAGCATATAATTATTACATAATTTTTTAATATATAAAATCAACAAATACAAACTCACAAGAAGGTTTCATCTCATAAATACACCCTTACCCTATTCTATTGCCTTGCCGTGCACCAGCTGGTTTATTTTGAGCGACATGTCCATTAAGACCATCTTGGGGTTTACGTTGCGCTCTATTTCATAATGCTTCTTATTGATTAATGCAAGCAAGGCTTCCAGCTTGTCGGGTATGATGCTCCTGTTTAGCCGGTTGCACAAATCTATTTCATCTTCCGTCAACCTCGGGTTGTAATCGGGTATCAATTTGAATAGCATCGACTCGTGCAGCAAATGCGTCACATATTCCAAAAACGATTTGATATTCTCCCTCCCCATTTTTGAGGTTTCCTCCACCCACCTGAACAACTCGGGCACTTTCATGTAAATAGCATATTCAAACCAGGTATTCAGCAAGTCTATCTGTTTATCTGTTTCACTTTCTGCCAGCGATAAGGCAGCATTATAATTTCCATCCGACAAATATGCAATATGCTCGGCTTTGCTTTGCGTAACGCCAATTTGTATCAGCTCGGCTTTGATAAACTGATCCTGAATTTTTGGAATCTTTAAAATCTGACAGCGCGAAATAATGGTTGACAACAGCTCTTCCTGATTTTCTGCTACTAAAATCAAAATGGTATTTTGTGGCGGCTCTTCCAGCAACTTCAGCAAAATATTGCCTTCCTTACCCAGATTTTCAGCCATCCAAATCAAGTGAATCTTGTATTTAGCCTCAAACGGCGTCATATTCAAATTCCGTATAATGGTACGGGCTTCATCTGCCGTAATATTCGCTTGTTTATTTTCTTCGGTAATAGAGCGAATCCAGTCGAGCTCCGAAGCATACGGTTTTGCAAGAATCAACTTGCGCCATTCTTCTATAAAATCTGCCGATACGGGTTTGCTGGTTTTTTTTTCGTCATCATCATCATTGCCCTTTCCTTTCTTCGATTTTTTAACACCGCTTACCGTCGGAAAAGTAAAATGAATATCCGGATGGATGAGTTTGCCGGCTTTTATACAAGGTGCACACTGCCCGCAACTGTCCGTGCCGGATTTATTTTCGCAAACCACATATTGTGTAAAGGCAAGAGCCAGCGGCAAGGTGCCCACACCCGAATCGCCCAAAAACAATTGAGCATGCGGTATTTTATCCTGTTGCACCATTTGCATCAGGCGTTCTTTTATAGCGGTTTGACCTATGACATCTTTAAACAACATAAAGCTCTGCTATTTTTTGTATTTTTACAGCGAAAACAAAGATACGTGAAAACTGCAGTCATAAGAAGATCACATTTCAACGCAGCGCATCAATTGTGGAATAAGCAATGGGATAAGGCAAAAAATAAGGAAATATTCGGGTTGTGCGCCAATGAAAATTATCATGGCCATAATTATATTGTAGAAATAAAAGTAAGCGGAGAAGTTGATCCCGATACCGGATATGTTTTGGACTTGAAAATCCTGAATCAACTGATACACGAGGAAGTGTATAAACCTTACGACCATAAAAACCTGAATCTTGACACCGAAGATTTTAAAGACTTGAACCCGACGGTAGAAAATATTGCCAGAGTGATTTATGAAAAAATCAGAAAGCGACTATCAACTGATTTGGAATTGCAGGTAAAAATTTGGGAAACCGATAATAATATGGCAATTTATCCGGCTTAACGGATAAACTACTCTCCTTTTTTCGGTATTTTACTCATGGCTCTTTCACTGATAGCCGTAATACTTAAACTGGGATTCACTCCGGGATTGGCAGATATCATGCTGCCATCGCAAACCAGCATATGTTGATAGTTGAAAACATGATTATCTTTATCAATAACGCCGCTATTCGCATCTTTGCCCATACAAACACCGCCGAGTATATGTGCGGTAGTGGGTATGCCTAATAAAGTTTCCGTGCTCATCACCATGGCTTTTCCGTTGATAATCTTCTCTACTTTATGTGCCAGTTCCTGTGCTTTGGGGTTGAAGGCTGTGGGTGCAGGACCGGAGTCTAAGTGGGTTTTCAGTTTACCGAAAATATTACGGGCAAAGCTCAAAGAAGAATCTATGCTTTCCATATACAGCAAAATATTGGTACGCTTACTCCAGTCGTCAATAAAAAAGGCTTTGAAATTTCGAACTGGCTGCGTGATATAATCTCCCATCATTTTCAGAAAACGCACAAAAATATTACTTCCCTGCACCATAGGAGCCATAAAAATGCGCCAAAAACCGCTACCTTCCGAGTATTTTACCGGCTCAATATGACGGCTTTTATCAATATTGATGATAGAGCCTATGGCAATGCCTTTTGAAAATGAAATATCATCAAATGAGGTAACGCCGATTAAACTTTCGGAATTGGTACGCACGCCATGTCCTACTTTATCGGATAAATTCGGCAATGACGTTTCCTTTAGTTTAAGTAATAGTTCGACTGTACCCAGCACACCTCCGGCAAAAATAACGCCCTTTGCTTTTACGCTGTTTTTGCTTTTAAAATATTTTAATGAATCTCTGAATTTAATTTCATATCCTGCACTTCCGTCTGCACTGAGTGGCACTACATCATAAACTTCTTTTTCGGCGATAATTTCACAACCTAATTGCTGTGCTAAATACAGGTAGTTTTTATCTAATGTATTTTTGGCATTATAGCGACAGCCCAGCATACAGCCTCCGCATTCATTACAGCCTGTTCGTGTAGGACCTTTACCATCAAAAAATGGATCATTTACTGTTACACCGGGCTCACCAAAATAAACGGCTACATTGGTTCTGTCAAAACCGGCTTCATTATTTGTTTGCTTAGCCAGTTCCAGCATCACTTCATCACTTTTGCTCATATATGGATGCTTAACAGCACCCAGCATTTTATTTGCAGTATCGTAAAATGGTTTTAAAGTTTCTTCCCAATTTTCCAGACCATGCCAATGCCCCGAATTAAAAAACTCAGATTTGGGAGTAGGTAAGGTATTGGCATACACTACTGAGCCTCCGCCCACTGCAACACCACTTAAAACGGCTACATGTCTGAAAAAACTCAGATTAAACAAGCCGTGCATTTTCATAGACGGCATCCACATCCATTTGCGCAAATTCCAATTCGTTTTAGGGAAATCATCGGGTTGATTAAACCATTTTCCTTTTTCGATTACCAGTACTTTATATCCTTTTTCGGATAAACGCAATGCGGAAACTGAACCGCCAAAGCCGCTGCCAATAATGACATAATCGTAATGTTCTTGCATAAGTTAATTACAGCATAAAATTAAGCTACAATATAACTAAAAGTAGGAATACGTAAAATAGACAACAGATAATTAAGCAGATAATGAAATATTGCCAGTCAGATATTTTGAATTGTGTCAGACGATATACTTTCAAATGCGTTGATTTTTTAATAAACCACTCCAGCCCCCTCCTAAATTTAGGAGGGGGGGCGATAAAAACAGCTGGTACAATTATTTTTAAGTGATATGGAATGATAAACAAAAATTAAAATATAAGCTTGCTGAAATTTTTATACTTTTGAATTATGCAAAAACAACATGGAAATTTTATTTGGTGGCCTTAGTCAATACTATTTGGCTTAACTTTATATTTTATAACAGTCAGCCTTTATGCTGGCTTTTTTAATTTTTATAAAAATGAAAACATTCAACATCGACATTCAATACAAAAAAATTATTGCAGACATTCTGACACCAATCAGTATTTATTTGCGTTTGCGCAACAAATATTCGGATTGTATTTTACTCGAAAGCTCCGATTATCATGGTGAAGAACACAACTATTCGTATATCTGCTTTAATGCCATTTCCGGATTTAGTATAGAAGGTAATTCCTTCATCAAACAATTTCCTCAACAAGATAAAGAAGTGACGGATTTAAGTAATTCAAACCTCGAAGATGAAATACTCCGCTTTATTTCTTCTTTTGAAATTGTATCAAAACCGGCTGTCAACTGTATGTACAGCGGACTTTTCGGTTATATGACCTATGATATAGTGCGCTATTTTGAACAAATCGAGTTGCGTCACTTTTCCACAGAAATTCCGGTAGCTCAGTATCATCTTTATCAGTTTGTGGTGGCTTATAATCATTTTAATCATGAAGTCATTCTTATAAAAAATGAAATAGCAGACAGCAACACAGCAGGAACTTCGCTCGAAGAAATTGAAACCATTATAAAATACAAACCGATGCTGCTGAATCCGTTTAGTGCCGAACAAACAAAATCATCAAATTTTACAGATGAAGATTTTTTGGCAATCGTTGAAAAAGGCAGACAAAGCTGTTATCGCGGCGATGTCTTTCAGTTAGTCTTATCGCGACAATTTACTAAATCGTACAGAGGCGATGATTTCAATGTTTACAGGGCTTTGCGCAGTATCAATCCTTCCCCTTATTGCTTTTATTTCGATTATGGTGCTTTCCGGCTGATGGGTTCTTCGCCTGAAGCGCAATTGATTATCCAAGATAAAAAAGTAACCATACATCCCATTGCCGGCACATTTAAACGCAGCGGAGATGATTTGAAAGATGCTGCATTAGCCCAACAACTCAGCAATGATCCTAAAGAAAATGCTGAACATATCATGTTAGTGGATTTGGCAAGAAATGATTTATCCAAATGCGGTGAAGAAACGAGAGTTGAGGTGTATAAAGAAGTGCAGTACTACTCACATGTCATACATTTGGTGTCAAAAGTGAGTGCGGTTTTAGATACTATTCCAGCTAAGATAAAAACGATAGCCGCAACTTTCCCTGCGGGCACCTTGAGCGGTGCACCAAAATACAAGGCCATGCAGCTGATTGATGAATATGAAAACACACCCCGTGGATTTTATGGAGGATGCATAGGTCATCTGGATTTTAACGGCGATTTTAATCACGCTATTATGATACGCACTATTCAAAGTAAAGCGCACACACTAACTTTTCAGGCCGGTGCCGGAGTAGTAGCAGATTCTGTTGCTGCGAGTGAATTACAGGAAGTAGAAAATAAGTTAGCTGCCATAAATAAGGCCATTGAAATGGCTGTGGGATTATAACAGATTATTCCACATCCAGAAATGCTAATAACTGATTATTGACTTCATCCGGACAATCATTTTGTGTCCAGTGGGAACAATTCTGAATAAAATTTAATTGGAAATCTCCTGCAATATAATCTTCTGTATTGTTTGTAAGTTCTTTTCCCAGTGCACGGTCGCCTTCGCCCCAAATGAGTAAAGTATCTGCTGCAATTTTATTTCTGAAGATTGAAGTATTCGGCTTCGTTTGCATCATGGCTCTGTAATAATTGAGTCCGCCTGTAAGTGCTCCCGTTTGACGAAATGCCAATACAAATGCTTTTAAATCAGCATCGGAAAAATTCTGTTTATTGTACATCCAGCCTCTGAAAAATTGCTTGAAAAATATAGGCAAAACATTATCGTATAAATACTCCGGCAACAAAGGAATCTGATGATAGAACATATACCAACTTCTGAAAATCTGTACCGGATTTGATTTGAGTGATTTGAGCATCACTTTGGGGTGCGGGCAATTGAGTACCACTAATTTATCGGTGAGTTCGGGATAAAGAGCAGCAAACGTCCAGGCTGTTGCACCTCCCCAATCATGACCTACTATATGCGCTTTTTCAAAACCTAATTTTTTTATCAGTTCAGCAATATCAGTAGCCACAATATCTGTTTTATATTGTTCTATACCTATTGGTTTATCACTTAAATTAAACCCGCGCAAATCGGGTGCAACTACCGTGTAATAGTTAGCTAAAACCGGAATTTGATAACGCCAGGTGTACCAGAATTCAGGCCAGCCATGCAGGAGTACAATGAGTTTTTTACCGTTACCTTTTCTTCCAATATGTAGTTTTATCCCATTTACTTCGTGATATTCATGTTTTACCTCATGCATAATATATTTTTTCTCAAGTTACAGAATTAAAGCACCAAATTAAAATTTAGGAATACATTTTCAACAGGAAGTTCAATAAATTAACCCATGTTAACGCTTTTATAGAAGTATGAAAATAATCAACCTGAGTTCAGGATAAACGTTTTAACTTGAAAAATAGTTAATTTTTGATATAGAACCACTTCCTTTTAATTCCTCCTATTTAAATCATAGTTAGTTGTCCTCATCTAACGAAATTATCTTTTAACATGATGAGCTGTTTAAACCACATAGAAGCATAGCATTTTTAACTTAAATAATCGATTGTAGCAAATCAGCTTAGATAGTCAAGTAAAAACATAGTATCGCCTTTGGCGATTCCCAACTAACAACAGAGATTTATACCCATGTAAGCAACCTGCATATAGAAAACACACCAAGTCCACTAATTTTTTAACAAAAAAAAGTAAAATAAGAAATAAAATAAATAACTTAGCTACGT
>CAZPBT010000158.1:0-7570 GCA_964584555.1 uncultured Chitinophagales bacterium | reverse complement strand
CTGAAGGTATCAAAACTGTATTTACCATGATATGCGCCAATACCGCTATCTCCTACTCCTCCAAAGGGCAATTCAAACTGACCAACATGCATCAGGCATTCGTTTATGGATGCATTTCCGGATGACGTATTTTCCAAAATTTTATTTTGATAGCTACTGTCGTTTGAAAATATGTACAATGCCAGTGGCTTATTTCTGGAATTGACAAAAGCTATAGCTTCTTCAATAGAATTGTATTCGATTACCGGAAGTATCGGACCGAATATTTCTTCTTGCATCACCGGATCATCAGTAGAAAGGCCGTCAATTAGCGTAGGGGCAATATACAGATTTTGAATATCGGTTTGTCCACCCATCAAAATATTGCCTTTCTCCAGCAATCTTGCTAATCGTAAGAAATGTTTTTCATTAATAATTCTGCCAAAGTCCGGTGATTGCTGAGGATTTTCTCCAAAGAATTTTTTTGTCGTTTCAATAAAAGCTTCAACAAATGCTGCTTTCGCATTTTTATCTACCAGAATATAATCGGGAGCTACGCAAGTTTGTCCGGCATTAGTGAATTTACCCCAAACAATTCGCTGTATACCCCATTTCTTGTTAAATGTGGAGTCAACAAAACAAGGTGATTTCCCTCCTAATTCCAGAGTTACAGGCGTAAGATTTTTAGCCGCTGCTTGATAAATATATCTGCCAATTTCAGTGCCTCCGGTAAAAAAGATATAATCAAATTTTTGTTCCAACAAGGCTTTGCTTTCCTCGATACCGCCCAGTATTACTTTTAAAAATCCGGGTTCGAAATTTTCGCTAATCAGTTTTTCAATTAATGCAGATGTGTGTTCTGACATTTCTGAAGGTTTTATCACACAGGTATTTCCGGCAGCTATTGCACCTACTACCGGAGAAAGTGTAAGCTGAAATGGATAATTCCATGGAGCTATTACATATACTACACCATAAGGCTCAGGCTGTACCCATGAACTGCCCAATTGATGAAACAATGGAGTTTTAGCCCTTCTTTTTTTGGCTAACTTACGAATATCACGTAAGGTATGGTCGATATCTGCCAAGAGGAAACCAACTTCAGTGGCATAAGCTTCCATATCCGATTTATGCAAATCCTTTTTGAGTGCATCCATAATGAGCTGTTCATTATCAACTACAATTTTTCTGAGTTTTTTTAGTTGACCAATACGAAATTCGATGTTCTTAGTTTTTCCCGAATTAAAAAAATCACGCTGATGCTGCACTATTTGAGGTATGGCACTAGTATCAAACGGATTACTTGAAATCATGGAAGCTGTCATAATTAATTTGTTTAATACTGCAATATAACCTTTTTTTGATGAAATTGAGTTGTTTGCTACTAAACATTGGTTAATCATTTGCAATAATTTTTTGAAAAAAACTTGCGTAATTCAGATTAGGCATTATATTTGTGCAACAAAATAATTAAAATAAAATCACATGAAAAGAAAATTTAGTTTATTAGCATTTGTTGCCGTAGTAGCAGCATTTTTCGCAATTAGTTGCGGTGATGACACAACTGACTCATGTCCGGGTGAGGAAGGATTTGTAGGTACTTTTAAAGGAAACCATTCTATTTTAAGTATTTATAATATTTCTGACACACTTACTGTTACGAATCCAACTGCAGATGATAGCAAAGTAGCTATCAATAGTAAAGCTTTAGGACGTAATTTTAACGGTACGATAGATGCATCTAATTGCAACAAAGTTATTTTAGATTCTATTCTTATTGATTCTGCTGCTATTTCTACAGTTACCTTAAAAAATATCAGAGCCGGTGGTTATGGTATAATTAATTCGGACAAAACTACAATTACTACAAAAATCACTATCAAATCCGGTACTGCAACTTTAGGCTCAACTAATATTCCAGTTTCTGGTCAATCATTAGACGGTTCATTTACAAAATAAATAATCGCAAATAATTTTAAAAAGGCTGTCTTTGTGGCAGCCTTTTTTCATTAATAAAAAAATCAATCCTAATTTTTGTTTTACATTTAATTAACATAAATTCGCAAAAATTAAACACAGCAACTATGGTGAGAAAGTATTTTACGCTTGCAGCTATTTTATTATGCTTGCAGGTTTATGCTCAAAAGTCTACTATTTCAGGAATCGTTAGAGATGTAAAATCAAATGAAACACTTATTGGGGTCAATGTATCAGTTGATGGCTCAACTACAGGAGCAGTAACTGATATTGATGGCAAATATGAGATTACACTAGAACCGGGAAAATACAAACTTATTTTCAGTTATGTTGGCTATGATAATATAACTAAAGATATTGTATTAAAAGAAAATCAACATTTCACACAAGATGTGAACATGGGTGAATTGCAAAGTATGCTGGATGAAGTAGTGGTCACCAGCAGTAAATTTGAACGTAAAATTGGCGAAGAAACGGTTTCCATAGATATTATAAAACCTGCAGCTTTAGAAAAACAAAACATCAACACAGTCAGTGATGCATTACAACGAAATCCCGGCGTTACTGTAGTAGACGGACAGGCAAATATCAGAGGTGGTTCCGGTTATTCTTACGGTGCCGGTACGCGTGTTTTGCTATTAATGGATGATTTACCTATTCTTCAGGCAGATGCAGGCTTTACGAGCTGGTCATCATTACCTGTTGAAAACATAGGACAAGTAGAAATCATAAAAGGTGCGGCATCTGCTTTATATGGTTCATCAGCAATGAATGGAATTATCAATCTGAGAACGGCTTATCCTACTTCTAAACCTTATGCAAAAATTTCAATGTTTGGTACAGTTTCTGACAATCCAAACGAAAACGACTATATCTATGACCCAAGTACGCAAACCATTACCGGAAAAACTAAAATAAATAAGCAGTGGTGGAAAAATGACAGTATCACTCTTCCCGGTGGAATATTGGGCAGAGATACAACTTTAAAAAATGATTTTAATACCCGGCCATATGAAGTAGGGCTTTCCTTTGCTTACAGAGATAAAATTAAAAAACTGGACATCGTTGCAGGCGGACAAGTACTCCGCAAAATGGATCATAAATGGGGAGCTTATGAGCAAAGAGGCAGAGTAACTGTAAATTTGCGTTACAGGATTAACCAAAAATGGAGTGTTGGCGTAAACACGAATATACAAACTACACAAAGCCAGACGTTCTTTTTATGGGGCGGCAACGGAGTAGACAAATATATCCCCAGTGCTCTTACAGGTATTCCTACTGCATCAAAAAGCTTCAGAGCATCGGTAGATCCATTTGTACGATATGTAGATGACAAAGGTAACAGCCATAAAATATTGGGTCGCTATATCAGAACTAATATCGACAATACCAATAATCAGGATAATTCCAATAACTTTTATTACGGAGAGTATCAGTATCAACGTAAAATTGCTAAATGGAATTTTGTAATTACGACAGGTGCTGTTGCTTCACACGTTGACTCTAAGGCACAGTTGTTTGGTGATACGACACATCGCGGAACAAATATTGCCGGTTACATACAGTTGGACAAAAAATTCTTTAAAATACTGAATATCTCATATGGTTTTCGCTTTGAAACCAATCGTATTGACAAACAAAAATGGGAAACCAAACCGGTATCAAGAGTGGGAATTAATGTACAGGCTGCAAAATATACATTTGTAAGAGCCTCCTTTGGTCAAGGTTACCGCTATCCTACTGTGGCAGAAAAATTCACCGAAACGCAACTGGGAACAGCATTCAGCATCTTGCCTAATGCTAATTTAATTTCAGAAACTGGATTAAGTGCTGAAATTGGTATTAAGCAAGGTATAAAGCTGGGAAAATATCTGCGTGCATTTGCCGATGCAACGTTTTTTTATCAGCAGTATAAAAATATGATAGAGTTTAATTTAGTCAATAATAGTGGCGGAATTGGCTTCCAAGCTAATAATGTAAAAAGCCAGACGATGATACTTGGTGCAGAAGTAGCCATTGGTGGTGAAGGAAAAATTGCCAATAAATTTCCGACTACACTCAGCTTAGGATATACCTACATCATGCCGAAATACAAAAATTACGATGAAAACAATCCTGATTACAAGGACATTGCGAAATTCAATATCCTGAAATACCGAATACAACATCAGTTTACCGGTTCATGGGATGCTGATTTTAAAGGGTTCACTTTTGGTCTTACAGGGCAATATTTTAGCTTTATGGAAAATATTGATAATGTATTTCAGCTGGTACTTTCACCAAGCTATGATGCGTATCGTGCTTCTCATTTGAAAAAAGGTTCCTCTCTGTCAGACGATCATCCTAAATTTAAAGGTGATTTTATATTAGATACACGTGCAGGTTATCATTTTACCAAAGGCAATGCAGATTATAGCTTCTCCTTTATTATTAAAAATATTACCAACCGGGAATATACACTGCGTCCTGCTTTATTAGAAGCCCCTCGTAGCTATGGTTTCAGACTTGACTTTACATTTAATTAATAAATATTGCATTCTATATTAAAAAAAAATGCCCTTAAGGGCATTTTTTTTTTAACAATGACAGATATACACCTTTAAAGTTAGTTGCTCAAAAAAGGAATGCTTATCTTTGCCAATCATTTTTTTTGAATATGAAACATATCATTACGTATATATTCATTTTTATTTTCACTTCAGCTTTCGCCGGAAGCAAAATAAAAGGACAAATTACAGACAAAGCTACTGGGGAAGCTCTTATTGGTGTAAACATTGAATCGGAAGGCAAAGGTGCAATTTCCGACATGGACGGTAACTATGAATTTGAATTACCCGAAGGTAAACATGTTCTCCAGATCAGCTACGTCGGCTATAAAACAATAAATCAAGAAATAGACATGCCTGCCAGTGATGATTTACTTCTGAATTTTGCTTTGGAAGTAGAGGCGAAAGATTTATTAGGTACAGATATCGTAGTTTCCGGGTCCTTATATCCAAAGCGAGCCAGTGAAGAAGTAATTTCTATTGAAACGGTAAAACCCAAAGTATTAGAAACATCCAATATGTTGCGTATTGATGAAATTGCCCGAAGAGTCTCTGGACTTAATGTATCTGACGGACAAGCCAATATACGTGCCGGAAGCGGATGGGCTTATGGCGTAGGTTCACGTGTATCAGTGGTATTAGACGGGCTGACGATGCTTTCTCCGGACAGAGGAGATGTGAAATGGACCAACTTACCAACGGAATGTGTGGGAGAAATTGAAGTATTAAAAGGGGCATCATCCGTTTTATATGGTTCATCTGCCATGAATGGAACAATTAGTTTAATCACCTTTAAACCCACTAAAACACCCGTTACAAAGTTCACAGTTTTCCAGTCATTCATTACCCCACCAAAAAGAAAAATAGCAAAATGGTGGGATTTCCCAATCCCTTCAATCGGCACCTCATTTATGCGGGCTCATAAGCCTACAAATAATTTTGAATACACTGTTGGAGGTAGTTTATATTTGAATAATTCGGCTTATGAAAATGGATTGGAATACCTTACAAGACTTACCTACCGTACCAAATGGACTTCTAAGAAAAATGAAAAAATCAACTGGGGTATAGCAGGTTCATTTATGTATAACAGAGAGTATGAATTTTTCTATTTTCAGAATTATAATGAAGGCATGTATAAAGCTTCAGCCGACAATAAATTTGAAAATATACGATTGACAGTAGATCCGTATTTTACGATTTATGACAAAAAAGACAACAGACATGAAATAAAAACGAGAATGTATTTCAATCGACCTTCTTTTAACACTAAAACCGTACTTGAAGATTTAAACTATTTATTCAGTAAAAATTATACAGCAAAAGATTTTGTGGTAAACGCCGGATTTGATGAACAAGTATTGTGGGTAGATGTTCCAGCTTTTGTCGGTGGAGGAAAAAAGGTGGCAAATCTGATGTCCGTATTTACACAATTAGATAAAAAGTATAAAAAGCTGACACTTACCGGCGGCGTTCGTTTTGAATTTTTTAAGTATGAAAAAAATATGGGTGTAACAGGTACTGTATGGAGAAAACCAAGTGGAAAAATCAAGTTTTATCTTCCCGGACAATGGCGTGCCGGTTTAAATTATGAGATTACTAAAAATACATTTATACGTTTCAATATCGGACAAGCTTACCGTTTCCCAAGTTTTGCCGAGCAATTTGTAGATGAACATGTAGGAAACTCTGATGAACATTATACTGTTCATATAACAGATACCATATCAGGGGTGATTTACTCTCGCGATAGTGCAGTAACCGTACCACATGCTACCTTGGCCATATTACCTAATGTAAATTTGGTGCCTGAATATGGATGGACTTCAGAAATAGGTATACAACATATAATTTCAAGACCAAACTTACCCCATTACAGAGGACAAATTGATGCTGCATTTTACTGGCAGGAATATAAACAGTTGGTAGAACCTACCGCCGTAAATGATCCGAACAGCAATGCACTGGTAAAATTGCAGTTTCAGAATATATCTCGGGCAAGAATAGCGGGATGGGATATTTCTTTTAAAAACGATTTAACATTTAAAAAGCATGCGGCTTCATTTAATGTAGGATATACTTATGCTTTACCGGCTGAACTAAATGCTAAAACGGACTATGGTTTCGATAATGTTGGAAAATACATTAAATACCTTTTCAAATATACTGTACGTCAATTTGGTAGTGATACTGCCGATCAAATTTTGAAATACAGAAACCGTCATTTGCTTACACTTGACTTTGAATACACTTACAATAACTTTTTCAATATCGGTTTTGATGCCAGGTTTTACAGTAAGATGGAAAACTTTGACAAAATATTTATCTTATTACCGGGAGTATATGAATTTATTGACCATGCTCCTAAACGCGGATATTTTGTCTTAAATACCCGAACGTTCTTTACTATAAAGAAAAAACATAATCTTGGATTTCTCGTAAAAAATATACTGAACACAGAATACTGGCTTCGTGCAGGCAAAGTGGAACAACCCAGAAGCGTTACACTACAATACCGGCTTTCATTCTAAATAATACAACATTTAAAAAATCCTTTCATTTCGAAAGGATTTTTTTAATTTTAGAAATGACTATGCAAAATTACGCTTATTATAATCAGTTGTTTAAACCGCTGGAATTACCTTTGGCATATTGTGATATGGATATGCTTCAGCAAAACATAAAAGATATTGCTAACAGATGCTCCGGAACGGATAAAAAGATACGAATAGCCTCAAAATCCTTGCGCTGCCGTTATATCATTCAACATATTTTAGAAAGTCATCCCATTTACAAGGGCATAATGAGTTTTTGTGGTGCTGAAGCAAACTTTTTACTCGAAAACAATTTTGATGATATTTTAATCGGCTATCCCATAGTAAACGAATCAGAAATACGGGAAATATGTGCATGGACGAAAAAAGGGAAGAAAGTATATTTGATGACAGATGATAAAGTGCATCTTGAAATAATAAACCGAATTGCTGCAGAAGAAAACATCCTCCAGCCTGAAAGTATAGATATTGACATGTCTACCGATTTTCCGGGCATTCATTTTGGAGTATTGC
>CAZPBT010000157.1:0-7585 GCA_964584555.1 uncultured Chitinophagales bacterium | reverse complement strand
GTTGATTTTTGATATAGAACCTCCTCCTTTTAATTCCTCCTCCTTGTTAAGTTGGGGGAAAATAATGAGAAATCAACTATTTTTTCCACCATAATTTTCTTAACCCGAACTCAGGTAAATTAATTAAAAAAACGGCTACAAGTGTAGCAAAAAATGATGAGTACAAAGCTCGGGGTGGATAGCTCATGCCCAAGCGAAAGTAAAACAGCAACGTGCATAACGTAGGATATGACAGATAAAATTTTTACTGAGACCGGTATGGATGTTCGCCCCGGGCAAATTTGTACACAAAAAATGAATAACCAATAAAAAGATAACTCATGATAAACATAGAAGAAATAAAAAACAGCGAAGGCTTGGTATTGACTGCCTATAAGCGCAAAGGCGATGTGTGGACTATCGGGTATGGTTCTACATATTACAAAAACAACACCCGTGTAAAACAGGGAGATAAAATTACGGCAGCGCAGGCTGAAGAGTTGTTGCACTATAAGATAGAAAAAGAATATCTGCCACAACTGAAGCAACAAATAAAAGCCGTGCTGAATGACAACCAGCTGTCGGCATTGCTGAGTTTGATTTACAATATAGGCGTCGGCAATTTGAGACGCACGAAGCTATTGGCTTTAATTAATGATGACCCGGACGATGAGGGCATTCGTTTGATTTGGGAAAATACACATGTGCGCAAAAACACGCAGTTTGAAAAAGGCTTAAGAGCCAGACGAAAGCGCGAGACCGAATTATACTATAAACCGGTGGACGAAAATGAAGTACAGAACACATTGCACAGAATAACATAAACAGTTTAAAACGTTGTTGATTACCCTGATAGGTTTTTCCGTACAATACAGAAGATATTAATTAACCATTTAAATACAATACCATGAGAGCACAAACAGAATAGCAAAAAAAATCAGTAAAAACACATGAGTAGTACGCTCCGAAATGTACAACAACAAATAAAAATTAATAGTATTAAACAAATTAAATTATCTAAAATGGACGCAAAAATTAAGAACACGTTATTCCGGTTTGTAACATTCAGAAAACCGGAACAGATTGACGAAGACAAAAAACTAAATCTTTTCGTAAATCATCCCGCACCGACACAAAGTGTATTGTATGCAAGTACAGCAACAGAATTTAATACAAAACTGGACACGTTTGTCGCAAAAACGAAAGACCAGATTATTGCCATTAAACCAAGCTTGTATAATTTAGGATTATGGGTAATTCAAAACAGAGACTCAGTTACGCCAGTCAGCTTTCAGTCAAAAATGGCGGAGCTGGGAGTATCTTCAGCAGATACGCTGACAGGCACTGATACCACCCCATCAGAAGAGATAGTAATATGGGATAATTTTATTTACCAGATAGCAAAACATGCGCCTGATCAATCGGCATTAGATGCAGCCATGACACTATTGTATGCCAACTATCTATTGAAACAACAAACGATTCAGGATACACTTAGTGCACTTACACCGTCTTCATCTTCTTTTACATCAACAGGTGGTGGCACCAGTACAGATCCAATGATGCCGGCAGTGCAAGATAAAGCCTTTAAGCGTGCCTTGCAGGCAAGAATTGTAAGACCTGCGTTTATGACATTTACCGCTGCATCAACCTCTAATCCGGCAAGCGCTGCTAGTGCAGTACGTTTGAATGCAAGAAAATCGCTGGGAAATGCAATTCAGTTTGTTGAAAATCTAAATAGCATTGAGAGTCTTACAAGTTTGAAAAAAGAATTAGTGCTTTCACAAAACAAATACCAGAAACTTGAAGCAATAAATCTTAAAACGTACGAAGCGGAATACAATGCAGCATATACTGCTTATTTAAACAACTTGAATAATGCTTCTAATAGCTTAACGGGAGATGGTTCTGCTACGCCTCCTGCCGCACCTGTTTACAATTATGTTGCCTTAGAAGAATTAAATGCTGAGCGAATGGAGAATGAACTGACTGAAGCAAATCTTGAATTGTATAATTCTATAAAAACGGACGAAATCTTAGCGTATGCTGAACTCATTCAAAAGATTGATACTACAATCACTGAATTAAACAATCAGAATGCAAATGCTGCAACCACGGCAATTACCTATCGTCAGATTGGTTCGGCGAATATCCAGATACCAGTAAACAATCCGGCAGATAATTATACGTATTCCATAAAGTCGGTTAAAACAAATAATAAATATAAGTTTATTCTGTCCGTACAATTTCCGGATGATTCAACAACAATTGATTTAATAGATGCTAAAGTTTCAGTAGGCACAAACATGATTGCGGAAACAACAGAAGAATATTTTGAAAAAGTTATGGGTAAATGTACCGGAACATTATTCTTTACTTCTCCGGTAAGTTTTGCTTCAGGAACGACAACGGTAAAATTAGATATTGAATTCACTACCAATACCGGTAATCGATTCGCCATTCATCAGGATGTTAAACTCAATCAAACATATTCTTATGGCATACTCGAAATCGGAACACCCGGCAGCATTCCCGGCGGTTCTGGGGGTACATCAGATCCCGGCATTCCGGGTGGAAATGCCGGTTCTTCTGATACAGACGACACCAATACACCTATGTATAAAAAATACGGAGTTACGAGGTTGGGTATTGCCGATTACCGCAAAGTAGAGCAAAGCATTTGCTGTTATGTACCGGGCGAAGTATCGCATATCGAAAACATTATGGCACGTGAATATAAAGAACGCGCTACAAAAAGACTTCGTCGCTCTGAAACTACCGTAACTACTGAACGTTCTACCGAAACGGAAAACTTAACCGATACTACCACGACAGAGAAAAATGAAATGCATCAGGAAATTTCCAAAATGACACAACAGTCAATGGATTTCAATATCAATGCAGGAGTTCATTGGGGTAAGGAAAGCAAAGGATTGAGTGCATATGTTGATACCTCGTTTGCATATCATAACAGCAAAGAAGAATCCAATAATATGTCGCGCACAGAAGCAAAAGATGTAACAGAGCGCGCCATGGAACGGGTAGTATCAAAAGTTCGTGAAGAAAGAATTCAGAAAATCATTGATGAGTTTACCGAAGAAAACAAACACGGCTTTGATAACCGCGAAGGTACTGCACATGTTTCTGGTGTGTATCGCTGGGTGGACAAGGTTTATAAAAATGAAATCTTCAACTATGGCAAACGCCTGATGTACGAATTTATGATACCACAACCCGCTAAATTCCATACCCTGTTTACAAGCAATGTGGACAGAAAGTATGATTTGCAAAAACCTATTGATCCGAGAACCGTTACGATTGCCAACAATGGCATCCCTACATTTGCAGCTTTGGATGACAGCAATTACAAAATTTGGGCAAGTGCCTTTAATGCTGAAGTAGAAGCACCGCCATTAAAAGAGGTAGTATTTACAAAATCATATTCAGCAACATCAGCTAATAAAGATAGCAGAGCTGCATGGGAGAAAAGCTGGAATGACTTTAAAATTGATGAAGGGTATAAAATTACGGCAATCAATTGCGTACATGAGTTTAGAAGAGGGTATGCTGATGAAAATGATATAAATCCCAATTCTTGTGTTCAAGTTGGACCATTTAATAAAGTAATTCAAAAAAAATCAAATGGATTTAATTGGGAACATGGCTATGAGTCAGGACAACAAACATTCAATTATTCTAATCTGATATTTATCCCTAAAGATCAAATTATTCCTGTATCTGTAGTTTGTTGGGATATCAGCTCATTTGTCTTAAACATTCAAGCATCTGCAAAAGTGACTGATGAATTTATGAATAACTGGAAGGCACAAACCTTCAACAAAATTATTCAGGCTTATGAAGATAAATTAGCTCAATACGAACAAAAATTGGCCGCATTGAAAGCAGAAGCAGCGGAGCAAGTTAAAGTAAATCCATTGTTCAACAGAAGCATTGAAAATACCGTATTGCGCAAAAACTGTATCTCTTATATCATAGGTTATGCAGCATTAGGCAAAAATTTCCAGGATGATACTACGGGCATAACCACCCACAGCATCAAAACATCCAGTACCGGAACAAATAGCATTTCTCTACAAAATTATGGTTCACTTACTAAATTTATGGAACAAGCATTTGAATGGGAAATTATGAGCTATATCTTTTACCCGTTCTATTGGGGAAGCAGAGACGACTGGTCTGCAATGTATAATGCCGATGCCGGCGACGATACTTTGTTTGCCAAATTTCTCCAAAGTGGTATGGCTCGTGTTATCGTAACTGTTCGCCCTGGCTTTGAAGATGCCGTAAACTGGTTTTTGGAAACCGGACAAGTTTGGAACGGAAATACCAGTGCCCCTGTTATCGGCGACGAGCTCTATTTATCAATTGTAGATGAACTGCAAGAACCGGAATACTATGTGGAGGGCTCTTGGGAAACACGAATTCCGAGTACGCTTACTGTTATTCAATCTGGCGTTATTGGTTTGGATGCTTCAGGATTACCCTGTGAATGTAAACGCAAATACGATGAACAAGGAAATGTAATAGAAGGTTCTAAAGATGAAATTAAACAATATGACAACCTTTATCTAGAAGGACAAAATCAAACCAACGAAGGCGTAGGCTACTGGCAAGTAAATGCGGATGAAGGCACTCCTATTGTAGTACCAAAAGATCAAACCGAATCCAAATAATTCTAATTGTAGTTTAGAATGGATGTTGTGGGCATTTGCATGCAAATGCCCACAAACTATCTGAACAAATTTTTCAAACAAAAAAACAAATTTTTTCAAAACAATTTAAAATCAATTATCATGTCAACACAAAACAGAACCACATTAAAAACCTATTTCGAAACAGGCGACAAACCCACACAAAGCCAGTTTGCCGAACTTATCGACAGCATGGCATTAGTAAGCGAAGTGCAGGGAGGAAGCCTGCCGCAAACCGAGCATTACCAATTCAGAGCAGATACCATTCAATCCGAACAAGCTAATTTCGAGGCGATAGGAGTTGGTTCAAAATCCAATTCAAATGATCCTAAAGAAATGAGTGTAACGGTTGTAAAATTTGCTGATACTTCGAATGAATTTGCACTCTTGGGCGGATACCTGAACGGACTACGTGTGGAACGCAACAATATTCAGAATGACGGTACGGCAGACATTAAGTTTTTTGTATCCGGTTTAACACAGGCAAACGATGCAGGCAATAGTGCCCAGAATTATGCATTTGTAATTCACAATGGCAATACCGGAGAAATAAAACGCATAAGCTATGAGCAATTCGCCACTTTTGTAGAATTTTTTGCTAATGTAAAACAAACGCTAAAGAATACGGGCTATGCTGATATCAATAATGCAGCCGCAACATCCGAGATTACCATCGCATTAGATGAATATAGTGTACCCGCAGGAGCATATGTAAAAAACCTGCAAATACAAACCAACGCATTCGATAATGTAAGTGCCATACAGCAAGCATATATTACATTACCGGGCAGTACACAAACCATAGATGTAAAAGCATTGCTGTCGCAAAGCAAAACAGTAGTCATACCGATAACACAAATTCAGGAGCTGCAAGCCAACGCCACACAGCTTAGCCTAACCCTAAGCTTTGATCTGGGAAGTGGGGAAACCAACCCTCAAAACTTTACACAAGGCAACATTGTAGTGCAAGCACAAACAAGCCAAAACTACATGAGTAACTGATAGATTACAGCACCTGTCTCGTTTCGTCTCGCCTCAGGCGAGACAAGCGAGGCAGGCATTTTTTAACTTTCTAAAATGAAATAAAATGGGTAACAAATATATTGCACCACCAGAAATAGACAGTCTTATTGATACTTCTCAAAAAGTAAAAGATGAAGACTTTAAAAGTGAATTTTATACAGAAGAAATTGATTTTGATAAACTTGCAAAAGATCTGAAAGCAGGTTTGCCATTTAGTTCATTTAAATTTGATTATACAAAGTATATATCTAATGAAACTCGAAAAGTCTTTTTCTCCGATCCGGAAGGACAAACTATTGAATCTAAGGAGAAAGTTACTAAGCCATTTACTTACAAGAGTGCCGATCAATCAATTCAATCTGCATATTTTAAAGGAAGCAAACTAAATATGTATAAAGGAAACCTAAGTGGTGAACTACTATTAAGTGTTTTCGAAGAGAATAATAATATTCAGTATCAACTATCTGCACCTTATGCACACACAAAAGAAATTGAGAGCATCTATACGTCATCAATAGATACAATTAATGATTATGAAAAAATAGAAAGATTCAGAGCTATAACATTAAAAACTACCAGTTATGCTGACCTTTTTACTTTTATTACTTACGTAAAAGGTATTAAAGAGTTGAAATACTATAAACAAATAGTCAATGATAAATTCAATATTCTATTTTCTAAAGCCGAAGGCAATGTAAAACAAATAAAAAAACTATATGAATCTGCTCCGGTTGAAGTAATACTGCAACGAGATGATACTAAAAAACTAGATGACTTCTTACTGCTCTTGTCTTATAGCGATACTACTTGGTTCAAAGGTGATTGGTTTAAGAATGCAGACAATGCTATGCTAAAACTGCTACAAGGGTTTAAGGATATAACTATTATTTATGATTTCTTTTGGAAAAACACAAACAAGCTCATCTCGTTGTATAACGAACTTTCTTTAGACAATAAGGCTACATTTGCACAAATTATGCAAAGTGTAACAGTTGCGTATGATTGGGTTCAAAAAAAGGATACAAAGAATAAGGTATCATTCCCTATTGATAAATTATACATCGGTGGCGATTATAAAATAGAATCGCTCAAGAATTCCGGCATTACCAGTAAGAATGCTACTAAGGATGAAGTAGAAAAAGCAATGCAATATGAAGAGAACAACTTGTTCTATTTTAATAATTACAAAGCGGCACCAGTATTGAGCGATGGATATATGGTTGAATCAGATACTAGGACAAAAGGACTACACCATGTAGGTTATCATCCATTGGTCATGTTAAGTATCGTAGATACAGAAACAAATACTAGGTATAATCAGATTGCATTAATGGTAAAATATACGGCAGATGCTGAACGCTGGGCACAAATAATGGATGATGTTATGCTGACCGCTACTCTTGTAGGTATGTTGTTCTCGGGCGGCTCATTATTGGCGGGCGAAGCGGGCATATTAGCCTTAATGGCATATACCGATTTGGCTATTGGGACAACTAGCTTAGTTTTGCGTGATCCCAAAATGGCAGCAGCCATCCGCAAGCTGCCTGGTGGAGATTGGTTTGTAGATAATTGGAACGAGATTTCAGCAGTTGCAGGCGGCTTGATGTTTTCAGTAGCCATAGTGAAAGGTATACTAACGTATGGACCGGCATTAATAAAAGCCGCTGTAGCTGCCAAAACAGCCGGAGTAGATTTAATTATGGAGGCGTGGGTGCGTGCAATAAATTACTTGGAAATTCCTAAATTTATACCGGGTTCTTTGAAATTATTGCCGAAAGAAGCAGACGCCATGAAGGCATCCGGGTATTTTTTTAAATTTACAGAGCTAAGAAAGCTATATACAGCCAATGCTATGCTATCCGAAGGTATGA
>CAZPBT010000156.1:0-7587 GCA_964584555.1 uncultured Chitinophagales bacterium | reverse complement strand
TGATGGCAAGTAATCAAAATTGCAGCACAGCAGATTCTATCTATATTGAAGATTGCGAAGGCGATTTGTGGGTGCCTACGGCATTTTCTCCAAATAATGATGGTATTAATGATAGCTTTGTAGTATTTGGAAAGCATATACTGGAATATAAATTGGTCATATTTGACCGTTGGGGCGAATTGATGTTTGAGTCCAATGCAATCACCAATACATGGGATGGTAAATATAAAGGAGAAACCGTACAATTGGATACCTATGCATGGATGATCATTTATAAAATAAAATTAGACGGAAAAGTTCAGGATAAAATGAAAAAAGGTACCGTTACTGTTTTGCGTTAATTGTTGCTAAGGCAATTATGGTTTAGTATTTTTGTGCTAAATTGCAGTTTATGCCCAAAGTAAGTGTATTGATGCCGGCTTATAATTCTGGTAAGTATATTCAACAGTCAATACAAAGTATATTAGATCAAACTTTTCAAGATTTTGAACTTATTATCGTAAATGATGGTTCAACAGATAATACGCATGATGTAATTACATCATTCTCAGATGATAGAATTAGATATTATCAGAATGATGGAAATAAAGGGTTGATGTTTGTACGAAACCGTTTACTTAGCTTAGTAAATACAGATTATATCGCTTTTTTAGACAGTGATGACTATAATGATATAAACAGACTAAAAATTGAATATGATATTTTAAAAAATAATTACGAATTAGGTTTGGTTGCTTCAAGTGTATATTCATTGACTGAAGATGGAAAAATAGATGCTAAAAAATGGATATTCAATCTGAATCCAATTGAACTCAAAGTGTCTATGTTGTTTATAAATCCAATAGTAACTTCTACAGTTTTATTCAGGAAATCATTATTGCCCGATATTAAATTTAGAGATGGCTATCCGCCATGTGAAGATTATGATTTATGGGTTAGGATGCTATTGAAGAACAAAGGCGTAGTTATGCCTGATTTCCTTGCTACTTACAGATTGTATCATAACAGTGTTTCCAAAAGAAAAGCATTTGATGCACTAAATAATCGGAATAAAGTAATTACAGATCAATTAGAATATTATTTTCCAAATGAATGTTCAAAAGATGAAGCTGAATTGCATCTCAGTTTAGTCGATTTTTCATTAAAGAACAGTTCATCGGATTTGCCTGCTTTGCAAAACTGGATTCAAAAATTATTATTGCTCAATCATACCCATAAGCATTTTGATGAAGCTATTTTAAGACAAGTTGTATTTGAACGAGTGTTAAAAAAGTACTTGCGTTTAGCTGATTACAACTTTAGTGTAATAAGTCAATTAAATGAAATAAAAAAAATACTTCATCCAAAACTGACATGGGAACTGCGAAAAAAAGAACTAGCAATTATTGCTTTTTCAACGGTTCATAAAAAATTTATGGAGGTATAATGAGAAAGAAATTAACCCATAAATTAAAAAACCTCAAATTTTACGAAACCATCAAGCATGGTTCGGTATATTCATTTTCATTTATTATAGTACAGCTTATCAGTCTGGTCAGTTTGCCCATTTATACCAAGCTTTTACAGCCCAAAGACTTCGGTATTTATGAAGTCTTCAATCATATTGTTCGTATTTCAGCATTGATATTACCACTGAATTTAGCTACAGGTTTGTACCGCTACTATTTCGATGAGCATGTCGATAAGACAAAATTATTGCAATACACTTTTCGCATGTCTCTATATGGATTAACAATAGGACTGCTTGTATTTTTTATTTTCAGGAAATTCATATTTGCTAAACTGAATCTTCCTGATAATCTGTTTTTATGGATAGCCTTAGGGATTATTTCTTATACTATTGTAAATATATTTAATACGTATAATAATATAATATTAGAAAGTAAACGACAAGCCATCTGGCAAATAGTTTTTCAGCTGGCAAAAGTAATAGCATCAGTAGTACTGATTTATTACTTTTTTAAAAACTATGAAGGACGAATCATTGGAGAAACTGCAATTACGTTTATCTTAGCCATACTGATTTTTATTCTTTATTTCAGAAATTATATTTCATTAAAT
The DNA here is from genome assembly GCA_964584555.1 of uncultured Chitinophagales bacterium. GTDB lineage: Bacteria > Bacteroidota > Bacteroidia > Chitinophagales > JADIYW01 > JADJSS01. The sequence continues at coordinate 5,526 of CAZPBT010000156.1, read as the reverse complement.
GGCAAACCCGATCAGCATCGCGAAATATTCAAATATGCATTGAGTTTTATTCCCATTGGCTTGTCCGGTTATTTACTCGGATTTATTGATACGGTTATGATAAACGCCTACAAGGGGAATAATGATGCAGGTTTATATAGTTATGCTTATAAAATTGCCATAATTTATTCCGGTATTTCTGTGTCTTTTATAACAGCTAACAGACCTAAATTATTCCAACTGCTGAACGACAATAAACCTAAAGAAATTGTAGGACAGATGCGTAGTATATTTAAGTTGATTGTAGCCATGTCTGCTCTCTTCATTTATTTTGCACAATTCGGCGGAGAAATTCTGACGTTGAATGACAATTTTAATGCATCCCTCTATCTCTTGCCTCTGTTAGTTCTCGGATATGTTTTTTCGGATATTAATGAGGTGTTTATCTTTTATTATCACTTCAGAAAAAAGGTGAAGTATTTTTATTATAATTTTGCCTTTTCAGCATTATTGAATATTGGCTTAAATATAGTACTGATTCCGAAATTTGGATATGCTGCAGCTGCTTACACAACATTAATATCCTATGCAGTAATGTGTCTAATTACTTATATTACCTGCAAGTTTGCTCTAAAAGTTACTGTTCCGGCTATTATTAATTTTATAGATTACGGTCTGATTGTCTTATTTGTTTTTATATCTAACTATGCCCTTAATTTTTATATTCCAAACATTTGGTTGCAACTTTCAATAAAATCTGTAATCTATGGTTTGATTTTACTTTATCTCTGGAGAAATTTAATAACAGCCATGCTTAACAAATCTACAAACCAATCATGATGAAAATAGGCATACTCTATATCTGCACCGGAAAATATGATGTTTTTTTTGAAGGCTTTTATAATTCTGCGGAAAAATATTTGTTGCCTGATGCCGAAAAACATTATTTCGTGTTTACCGAAAGCGATGCTATACAAAATACGGATCGTATTCATAAAATATATCAGGAAAGAATGGGCTGGCCGAATGACACACTCATGCGATTTCATTTGTTTTTAAAGATTGAAGAAGATCTGAAAAAAATGGACTATCTCTTTTTCTTTAATGCCAACTATACTTTTATCAAACCTATTACACAAGAAGAGTTGCTGCCAGATGCCAATGAACTTTTTTTAACCGCACAAATTCATCCGGTAGCCTATCACAAAAAAAGAAAGGATTTTGATTACGAAACCAACAGCAATTCTAGCGCTTATATAGCACCCACTGAGGGAAAATATTATTTTGCAGGTGGTCTGATTGGCGGAAGAACTCCGGAGTTTTTACAGCTTTGCAAATCGCTGAAAACAAATATCGACAAAGATGCTGAAAATAATATAGTGGCAGTATGGCACGATGAGTCGCATATCAATAAATATTTATCCGATATTGAACCTAAAAAATTACACCCGGGCTTCTGCTATCCGCAAGGCTGGTACTTGCCTTTTGAACAAAAAACATTGCTTTTGGACAAAAATAAATTCGGAGGGCATGGCTTTTTGCGAAATGAAAATAAGGAACAAAGAATATCACGACTTAAACCATTGCTGTTTAAAACCAAATTAATGGCAAGAGGAATCATTTATAAAATACTCGGATTTTCATTTCTTTAGCTTAAAATAACTACATTCATAAACAAATACTTTCATACTATTAAACTATTAAACTCACAAACTATTAAACTATTAAACTATTAAACTATTAAACTATTAAACTCATAAATTCATTTTTCAGCAATTGATTAAAATACTACTCTCCGGCGGCTTAGGTAATCAAATGTTTCAATATGCATTTGGAAAGCAATTGGCTATGCAAAACAATACGCAGCTGGTATTGGCATTATCCTACATTCAAAGCAAATTGCCTTTTAAAAAATGGGCAACTCCGATGCAGTATGAACTGGATATTTTTAATCTGCATACTCAATTGGAAAATAATATTTTTCAAGCTAACTACTTATATCCGTTTGCAAAAACAGAACATATTTTGCGCAATTTCCGAAATAAACAAAAACTGAATGTATTGTCCGAAAAACAATTTGAATATAATCCAACATATTTGCAAACTCAAGATAATTCGTATGTAATTGGCAACTTTCAAAGTGAAAAATATTTTACTTCAATTCAAGATATAATCAGAAAAGATTTTCAATTCAAAAAACCATTGGAAACCGAAAATGAACAATGGAAAAAGAAAATAGAAAACTGCCATTCCATTTCATTGCATATACGTCGCGGCGATTATCTTAGCATAGCAAAAAATGCATCAAAATTTTCGCAACTTTCACTTCAATATTATCAGGATGCAATTAAGTATATATCCAATAAAATAGAGAAACCCATATTTTTTATTTTCTCTGATGACAGCGAATGGGTGAAAGCAAACGTAAAGACTGATTTTCAAATGCATTTTATTGATAATAATAAAGGCAAAAACAACTACCGTGATATGCAGTTGATGAGCTGTTGCAAACATAATATTATTGCCAACAGTACCTTCAGCTGGTGGGGAGCTTGGCTCAATAACAATCAAGACAAAATGGTAATAGCACCAAACGCTTGGTTTGCAGATGTTAGCATTAATTCACAAGATATTATTCCTTCCAAATGGATAAAATTGTAAATTTGGCAATTAATTATTTTCAGCATGGCAAAAAAGCAACCGGTAAAACCAGTTACCCAAAAAACACAATCAAAAGACGCTCCCACTCATAAGTCATTACATGTTCAGGAAGAATCTTCTTTCAATATGAAGATCCCCAATAAAGTTATTATTCCCATATTGCTGGCTGTTTTTATAGTGCTTGCATTTGTCTATTGCTCCCCATTGTTGAGAGGCATGAAATTAGCCACACACGATACTACCCAGTATGTGGCAATGAATAAAGAAATTGCAGATTATAAAGCAGCGAATGGAGTAACGCCCATGTGGACGACACGCATGTTTGGAGGTATGCCCGGCTTTTTAATCGGTGGTGTGGAATATGCTAAAATACTAGATTTTGTACCTGTTGCATTGATACATAAAGTATTTCGTCTGATACCAGACCCGGCAATGGATATTGTCTTTCTTTTATTTGCCGCCTTCTGCGGATTTTTTGCTGTTACACGCAGGTGGATTTATGCCTTGTTGGGTGCTGTAGCTATTGGATTTTGCTCTGCCAATTTTGTGAGTTTAGATGCAGGACATATTACAAAAGTGATTACCATAGCTATGTTTATTCCACTTTTTGCTGGGGCTTATCTCATTTTTCGCAAAAATTATATTTGGGGCGGTATTATGTTTATCTTCTTTGCCTATGAAATAATTGCAGGCGCACATGTGCAGATTGCTTACTACAGTTTTATTTTATTGGGTTTGTATATTTTGTTTGAAATAGCACATTTTATCAAACATACCGATATCAAACATATTGCAGTAAGCTGTGGTATTCTACTTTCGGGTTTAGTCATTGCAGTTATGATGAACTATCAGAATTTTATGGTCAATGACTTTTCCAAAGAGACCACAAGGGGTGCCGATATTTTAAATGCTGCTAAAATGAACCCAAATGATACTGTAAGTTCAGCAAAAGCAGACTTAAAAGAAAAGGGTGTCGGTTTTGATTATGCTACACAATGGAGTTTAGGTTTTGAAGAATTGGGAACTATAATAGTACCAAATTTTACTGGTGGATCTTCAGGAGGTGCTTTAGACGAAAATTCAAATGTATATAAAACAGTTGCTGCAAAAGCTCCGCAATATGCCGCGCAGTTTGTTCAGCAATTACCACTTTACTGGGGAAGCGAGCCTTTCGTACAGGGTCCCATTTATTTAGGGGCTATTATTTTCTTCTTGTTTGTATTTGGTATGTTTGCTTATAAAGGCAATCTAAAATGGTGGGCCTTCGGCAGTGTAGTATTGACGGTATTAATTGCATTGGGCAAAAATTTCGCACCATTTTATCATTTATTGTATAACATCGTGCCGATGTTCAACAAATTCCGTGCACCAACCATGATTTTGGCACTTACTCAAACTTTAATGGTATTGGTCGGCATTTTAGGATTAATGGAATTCTTTAATAAACATACCACAAAAGAAGAACGTATACATACATTGAAATTCTCAACAGGAATTGTAGGCGGAATCTTGATCTTCTTTATTGTGTTGGGTGGTGTTTTTTCATTCCATTCAAAAAATATGGAAAGTGGAAAATCGGCAGACGAACAATTTAAGGCACAATTAGTGAAAATGAGCGGTGATGAAACATTTGCCAATGAAGTGGTTTCAGCTTTGGTGAAAGACAGAGCCTCATTAATGCGAAAAGATGCCATCCGATCTTTGCTATTTGTTTTATTGGCTGCCGGACTTTTGTTTGCTTATGCTTCCACTTCATTCCATAACAAATATGTCTATATCAGTGCTTTGTCGCTCTTAGTGATGATAGATTATTGGGGAATCAATAAGCGGTATCTCAATGATGGAGATTTTGAAGATAGTGCCTTAGTGGAAAACAATGCATTTCCGCTAACGTCTGCAGATCAAGCCATTTTGACGCAAAATAAAGACGGAGCAAGAATGGTGGACTTGAGCGGTGATGTATTTAACAGTGCCTCTCCGGCTTATTATCATCGCACTATTGGCGGATATAATCCTGCTAAACTCAGACGTTATCAGGATGTGATAGAATATGGTATTTCTCATGATTTTAGTTTATTGAATAATGGTGGATTTGCTAATGCCAATTTCATTAACATGCTAAATACCAAATACCTGAAACAAGGCAATGAAGCAAATCAGGTAATAACAAATCCTTATGCATTAGGCAATGCTTGGTTTGTCAATACGATTGAAAAGGTAAGTACACCGGAAGATGAAATATTGAAAGTACGCGATATAAATCCTGCGCGAACTGCCATTGTAAATACAGAATTTGAAAGTGTGCTGGCTAATGCTCAACCAAGTTCTGATACTACTGCTCAAAATGATACTCGTTTCATCCGACTGACGGACAATAAAAATCCGATGAAATTTGAATATACTTTCAAATCGCCTAATCCAGAATTTGCTGTATTTTCAGAGATTGTTTATCGTCCTAATGAAGATTGGATTTCATACATAGACGGCAAAGAGGCTAAGCATGTGCGCGTCAACTACATTTTGCGTGGTATGCAAATCCCCGCAGGCGAACATAAAGTTACATTCGAGTTCAAGCCGAAAATGCTCGCAAAAACAAACACGATGTTGCTTATAGGTAATTTCTTGTTTTATTTGTTTATAGCAGGATTTTTATTTTGGTGGTGGAGAAAGAAAAATGAATCAGTAGTTAAAGAGTCGTAAGAAAGACAGATAGTTCATAGTTTATCTCTTATAGTTCATAGTTTATCTTATATAGTTTATAGTTTATCTCTTATAGTTCATAGTTTATCTTTATAGTTCATCATTGTCCTATGTCTGTTTTTTCATTCATCATCATCAGTTATAACCGTGCAGAAGATACGATTGATGCGGTGAAGAATGTCTTGG
>CAZPBT010000155.1:0-7588 GCA_964584555.1 uncultured Chitinophagales bacterium | reverse complement strand
CAACACATGCTGTAAATACACAAAATACTGTAAGTGATACGCTATACAGCTCGACCGTAGTGTCTGGTGCAACGTATAACTGGTATTTGAATGGAAGTACGACACCTCTTGTCACTAATACACCATGGATTAAGATTACGCAAGGCGGAAGTTATACTGTTCAGGTAATCAGCAACGGCTGTAATTCGCCAATGTCTGCTCAATTTGCAGCAATTTATACTGCTATTCAAGTAAATAGTCATGCTGTTAGTTTGTGGGAAGTATATCCGAACCCGACAGATGGAAGACTGACATTTAATCTAAACCTTATTAAACAAAGTGATGTGAGTATGCAAATCTATAATGCTGTAGGTAGCGAAGTATATTCAAAGGTTTATGGAGTGGTGAAAGATATCAGAGATGAAATGCACTTAGATAATTTAGCTAGTGGCGTGTATATAATACAAATGCATGTGAACAATGAAATTTTCTATCATAAAGTGTTGAAAAAATAGCATTAGGGATTAATGTGAAGATGGCGCGCCGAAGGCGCGCCATCTTTTTTTATTCCACATATAGTACCAACCCTTTCAAATATGCACTTTCAGGGTGAAATATATTAATAGGATGATCGGGAGGCTGTGAAAGAAAATGAAGGATTTTTACTTCACGTCCTGCATCTATAGCCGCACTCATTACCGTAGCAGCAAATAACTCCCGGTCTATTACTTGAGAACATGAAAATGTAAAAATTATCCCGCCTTTATTTACAGCTTTGATGCCTTCTGAGTTTAGTCGTTTATAGGCTTGAACTGCATTGTGTTTTTTGTTGATAGACTTTGCAAATGCCGGAGGATCAAGTATAATCACATCAAATTTATCTTGGTTTGTCTTGAAAAAATCAAATACATCGATTGCATAAGCCTGATGTAATTCATTATTCAGAATTGGAAAATTCAAAGCAACATTACGATTCACCAAATCAATGGCAGATTTAGAAACATCAATTGAAACTACTTTGTCTGCCTGGCTCTTCAAGGCATAAACAGAAAATCCACCGCTGTAACAATAGGTATTCAAGACAGATTTTCCTTTGCAAAATTGCCCCAGTAAATATCTATTTTCGCGTTGGTCTATAAAAAACCCTGTTTTTTGACCTTGTTCAATATCGATAGTAAACTGACAATCATTTTCTTTAGTCTGTACTAATGGCTCGTTTCCTATTAGCCAAAAATTGTTGATTTGAGCAGCGTATTCCTTTGGTAAGAATGACGCACTTTTATCATAGACATTTTTTATAAAAGGCATGAGTTTAACTAGTGCATCTGCCAGCTCTTGTACAGCATGATGCATGCCAATCGTATGGCACTGTATAACCGCAGTTTCATGATAGATATCAACGACCAAGCCCGGACAATTATCTCCTTCAGCATGAATGAGCCTGAAGCAGTTGGTCGTTTCATTATTTACCAGACCCAATTTAGTTCTGAGTTCAAGTGCTTGTTGTATTTTTTTCAGCCAAAAGTCTGCATTGATTATTTCATCTTTAAATGTCAAAATCTTTACGGCTATACTGCCGTGAAAGTAATGCCCAATACACAACAAGACATTTTTATTTGAAACTACTTTGACGATATCGCCATCTTTCAAGTCAGCGGTATTGGATAGTATGGCCCCTGAAAAAATCCAGGGATGAAAGCGCAAAACAGAACGCTCTTTATCCCGTTTTAACTGTATAATTGGATAATCACTCATTTTTTATTCGGCATATATTCTCTCTAAATGTAAGTAGGTAGAGTCAAATTCGTTCTTTTCGTCTTTAGGTATCTCCATTCTTTCTATTACTTTCCAGTTACTTTCATCTGTTTCGAAGAAAGTATCTCCCTCCAGTTCAGTATGTACAATGGTAAGATGTAAGGTTTGTGCTAATGGTAGTGTTTGTCTGTAAATCTCACCTCCGCCAACCACATAAATTTCATCTTGATTGTTTTTTGCTGCAAAAACGATGGCATCATTTATCGAATTAAATACGAAGCAATTTTCTGCATCACATTTAAAATCTTTTGAAATAATCATAGAAACTCTGTTAGGTAATGGTTTGCCGATAGACTCAAATGTTTTTCGTCCCATCAGCAAATAATGACCTGTAGTAATCTCTTTAAATCGTCTCAAATCAGCAGAAAGTTTCCAAAGCAATTGATTGTCTTTTCCAATTACACCATTTTCAGCTACTGCTACAACTATCGAAATTTTCATTTTAAAGTTTGTCAATATTCCACCAATTGACTGTTTTAGAATTTATAAAAAACGGAAGACCGTGGACTGTCGACCCATAGATTATACTGCAACTTCGCCTTTTATGTGCGGGTGACTTTGATAATTAAGTAATTCAAAATCTTCAAATTTAAAATCATAAATAGACTTTACCTCCGGATTTATTTTCATTTGTGGCAATGGATAAGTTGCTCTGCTTAGTTGGAGTTTTACCTGTTCTATATGATTGCTGTAAATGTGCGCATCGCCAAAGGTATGTACAAAATCTCCCAATTCAAAATCGCATACTTGTGCAATCATCATGGTAAATAAGGCATAAGATGCAATGTTAAAAGGCACACCTAAAAATGCATCGGCACTGCGCTGATACAACTGACATGAAATTTTATTATTTAACACATAAAACTGAAATAAACTGTGGCAAGGAGGCAAAGTCATATGTTCAATGTCTGCCACATTCCAAGCAGAGATGATATGCCTTCTCGAATCCGGATTGTTTTTTAGCTGTAAAATGAGATTGGTGAGCTGATCCACTTCTCCCCCCTGACCATCCGGCCAATGCCGCCACTGATAACCATAAACAGGACCAAGCTCTCCGTATTTTTCTGCAAAAGTATTATCTGAAATTATTTTTTCGGCAAAATCTTTCATCGTTTCGCCATTATAATCATTACTTTTTTTGTATTTGGTATAAGGCCAGTCATTCCAGATGTTACATCCGTTTTTGCATAAATACTGAATATTTGTATTGCCATCTATAAACCAGAGCAGCTCGTGAATTATTGATTTCAGATGCAATTTTTTTGTGGTTACTAAAGGGAATCCTGCATTTAAATCAAACCTCATTTGATAGCCAAAAACGCTGTAAGTACCTGTTCCGGTTCGGTCGCTTTTATATACACCCTGATCAAGAATATGCTGCAAAAAATCCTGATATTGTTTCATGCTATAAAAATAAACAATATTACCGATTATAACTCGGCACATTTGCTATGTATTCACTCTTGTTTAAGTTATATTCATTAGATTTTAAATCTAATTATCCACATAAAGTAATTACAATCTTCTATTTTGTACACAGGCTTATCCACTGGTTTTTGCCATTTTTAAACATCATTTTTATTTAATTTAGGCTTAAACAATTCAAATTCAATAACTAAACTATTCGTTCCACGAAATTTAGCTTTATTCACATCCTCAAGTTGACTATTTCCTGCTTTTGTCGTAATTTAAAAATGTATTTTCGCAACATGGAGAGCCAGTCAACAAATAAGAAGACCACCCGATACACCAGAAGCAAAACGGAAGATATTTCTAATTTATTATATGGAAAAGTTCCCCCACAAGCCAGAGAGTTGGAAGAAGCGGTATTAGGGGCTATTTTAATTGAAAAAGATGCCATCTCTTATGTTTCAGATATCCTGAAACCCGAAAGCTTTTATGTGGATGCACACGGCACAATTTTTCGTGCCATACAATCGCTTTTCGGAAAATCTCAGCCTATAGATTTGCTTACTGTAACGGAAGAACTGCGTAAGGATGCAAAATTAGAGGAAGTTGGCGGTGCGTTTTATCTGTCAGAATTGACCAACAAAATTGCGTCTTCGGCAAATGTGGAATATCATGCGCGCATTGTTATCCAAAAATTTATACAACGAGAACTGATACGCATTTCCAACGACATCATCCGCGACGCTTATGAGGATACGACAGATGTTTTCGATTTGCTCGATACTGCTGAAAAGCGCATTTATGAAATCACCGATAAGAACTTGCGAAATTCTACGCAAGGAATCGGGCAATTGGTTTCAAAATCTATTTTGCAGATTGATGACTTACTCAACCGTGAAGACGGATTGCTGGCAGATTCGGTGCCTTCCGGCTATATCGAGCTGGATAAAATGACTTCCGGTTGGAAAGCAACGGATTTGATAATTATTGCGGCTCGTCCTTCAATGGGTAAAACGGCATTTGTATTAAATCTTGCCAGAAATGGCGCGGTTGACCATAATATGCCGGTGGCTATATTTTCTTTGGAGATGGGTGCGGTGCAGTTGGCCAAACGTTTTATTGCGCTGGAATGCGAACTGGATGCACAAAAGATTGCCAATGGTCGTTTGAGTGATGATGAATATGCCTTACTTCGTGACAAAGTGGAACATTTATCATCAGCTCCTATTTATATCAACGATCAGCCTGCTATTAATATCTATGAGCTGCGAGCGCAATGTCGTCGTTTGCAAAATGCACACGGCATCAAGATGGTGATTATCGACTATTTGCAATTGATGAGTGGCGGCGGCGACAAAGGGATGAACCGTGAGCAAGAGATTTCTTCTATTTCGCGCTCATTAAAAGGTTTGGCTAAAGAGCTGAATATTCCGGTGATAGCCTTATCGCAGCTAAACCGTAGTGTGGAAACGCGTGGCGGAGAAAAGAAACCGCAGTTATCAGATTTGCGTGAGTCGGGCTCAATTGAACAGGATGCGGATATGGTGATGTTCTTGTATCGGCCGGAATATTATAATATGAATGAAGGAAGCGATGGTGCTCCGTTAAAAGGTGTGGCAGAAGTCATCATTGCGAAACACAGAAACGGACCTACTGGTGTAGTGCCTTTACGCTTTAATAAAAACTTCGGACGCTTCTATGATGCCGGTGGCTTGTTTGACGAACTGGAAGAAATGACCAGTTACAAGACAGCACCATCCAAAGGCAATTTCATGAAAGATGATGAAGAAAAAGATTCGGGGTCTTTTACGATTTATTAAAATTCTTCTTAGAAAAGTCTGGCTTACTACTCTGTCCAAAAAAATCAAATTCTCATTTTCTTTTAATGTGTAAATTTTAAATTTTCTTATTTTTTGGAATAAATTCCAAAAAAGTATAGAAAAATAAGGAATTAATTCCGAAAAAGTTGTATTTTCTATTGTAATACATCTGTTCTTGTTAAAAAGATGAATACTCCATTTTCAGGAGTCAAATTACCTTAATGGATGAAAGTACTAGTTATTATTGAGTGTGGCAAGTTGAAATAGCTATGCTAAAAGTAAACTACAGAGAGAATAATTTACTTTTTTGAATTAAATTCCGAAAAAGTATAGAAAAACGAGGAATAAATTCCGAAAAAGTTGTATTTTTGAATAAACATAAAAAATGATAGAGCGATTATTGGAAAAATCATTGCGGACAAAATTCTTTAAAAAGAAAGCTATTATTTTATTAGGCGCAAGGCAAGTCGGAAAAACATCATTATTAACAAAAATGTTTGGCAACAGAAAAGATGTGTTGTGGTTGAATGGTGATGAATTGGATGTACAGCGATTATTTGCAAATATTTCTGCCGCTCGATTAGAGAAGTTTATAGGCACAAACAAGATTCTGATAATTGATGAGGCGCAACGTATTGACAATATCGGTTTGCGCTTAAAACTAATTACGGATAAAATAAAACACGTACAACTGATAGCTACTGGAAGTTCGGCTTTTGAATTAAGCAATAAATTAAATGAGCCATTAACAGGCAGAAAGTGGGAATATCGCATGTATCCTTTGTCGTTTTCAGAGATGGCAAAGCATCATGGATTGATGGAAGAAAAAAGATTATTACCGCACCGGATGTTGTACGGTTATTATCCGGATGTTGTCAATCATGCAGGAGAAGAAAAGGAGATACTGAAGCAATTATCTGAAAGCTATTTATATAAGGATATTTTGATGTGGGAGAATATTCACAAGCCTGATAAACTATTGAAATTATTGCAAGCCCTGGCTTTCCAAATGGGTACTCAAGTATCGTATAATGAGTTGGGGCAAATGTGCGGACTGGACTCCAAAACTGTTGAAAAATATATTGTTTTATTAGAACAAACATTTGTGATTTTTCGATTGACTTCTTTTAGCCGTAATTTGAGAAATGAGTTGAAGAGCAGCCGAAAAATTTATTTTTATGACAATGGTATCCGCAATGCGCTGATTGCAAATTTTAATCAGGTAGAAAACAGGAATGATGTTGGAGCATTGTGGGAAAACTTTATTATTTCAGAGCGTATTAAATACCTGCAATACTCAGGAATTTGGACAAATTTTTGGTTTTGGCGAAACAAGGAGCAACGTGAGATAGATTTTATTGAAGAGGCAGGTGGCAAAATACACGCATACGAATTTAAATGGAATCCGGAGGCAAAGTATAAAGTACCAAAGTCATTTATAGATGCATATCCGAATAGTCAATTTACAATCATACATCCTGATAACATGGAAAATTTTATTTATGATTGATATTACAGAAATCCTAATTCTAATTTTGCGGCTTCGCTCATCATTTCCTGATCCCATGGCGGATCGAATGTAATTTCTACTTTACAACTTTTAACACCTTCGATTGCCGTTATTTTTTGTTCTACTTCTACAGGCAGGCTCTCTGCAGCAGGGCAATTGGGTGCTGTCAGTGTCATCAATACATGCACATGGTTTTCCATATCTACATTCACTTCGTAGATTAATCCCAGTTCGTATATATTTACGGGTATCTCAGGGTCATAGATTGTTTGTATCTGACTGATAGCCTCATCTTTTATTTCTATGAATGATTTGTTTTGCATTCCTATTTTTATTTTATCTTAATTTACTTGTTATTCATCTTCCAGCTCACTAAAATACTCATTTACAAAGGGCTTCATTGATTTTGAAACATTATCGGTATAAAAGTTAATTAGTAATCCTTGTGGTATCTTTAATAATTTCATGTAAGTCAATAATTGTGCTTCGTGTAGAGGTAGTATATTTTCTATAGCTTTAAGTTCTACGATTATCATATCATCCACAAGTAAATCTAATCTGAGTTCAGTATGCATTAATATATTATCGTAATAGACAGGTACTGTTAATTCTCTTACTACTTGATGTTTGTTTTTTTCTAATTCATATTTTAAACAAGCGGCATAAACACTTTCTAATAATCCAGGACCTAGTGCTGTGTGCACTTTTATGGCGTAGCCAACAATCTCATAAGATAACTGTGTAATCTGTTTTTTAGTCATAGACTTTTGTTTTTTAACCATTAAGGCATTAAGGAGATTAAGATTTTCTTCATGTAACTTAACTTCTTAATGGTTCACTTTTTAATATTGTATCTGTTTTTTTTAACCATTAAGGCATTAAGATAATTAAGAATGACCTTCATGTTACTTAACTTCTTAGTGGCTTATATTTTTAACTGCTTCTAATTTCATCTTTTTAATCATATTCACTAAACCGTTTGCTCGCGTAGGTGAGAGGTGTTCTTTTAATCCTATTTTTTCTATAAAATACAAATCAGCTTCTGCTATATCTT
>CAZPBT010000154.1:0-7635 GCA_964584555.1 uncultured Chitinophagales bacterium | reverse complement strand
ACAAGAAAAACAGCGGCAGCATTTTACCGATGAATTACTGAAGAAAGACTGAACTAAAGCTATGTTCTCAAAAATATATCCCGAGTTATCCCATAACAATTCGTATCTGACAGTTTATTGTCGTAGGTAGAAAAATCTCGACAAAATGCACCCTCGTATTGCAGTCCGCATTTTTCCAACACATGTACGGAAGCATTATTTGTTGTTGCTACCTTTGCTGTTAATCTTTGTAATTGTATTTGTATAAAACAAGTTTGCAATACCGCTTGCACCGCTTCGGTCATCATACCTTTACCTTCAAAATCTGCGTCAATAAAATAGCCGATATCAGCCTCTCTTTTCTTCCAATTGAGTTCTTTTATATTAAAATGGCCAATGAGCTGATTCGATGATTTTTCTAGTATCAAAAAGGCATAGGATTTGTTTTTATTCCAGTCGAATATTTTTTGTTCGATAAAATTCTGAGTATCCTGCTCTGTTGTTGTAGAATGCAGAATAGTCGGGAAACTGTCTTTGAGTCTGTTTTTATTTTTTTGAATTAAAGTAAAATATTCCTTTGCAAACTTTTGCTGATAAGGAATTAAAAGCAAGCGTTCTGTTTCAATTGTCTGTCGGGGAAATTTAATCACGTACAAAAATAAAAAATCCCGCGACAATCATCGCGGGATATCATTTCAACTATGTTGAAAAATATTATTTTGCTTTTACACGAACAGATACACGTCTGTTTTGTGCTTTGCATTCTTCAGTATCATTAGCAGGGCAAACCGGATGCTCTTGGCCATAACCTTCAGCACCAACAATAGCCGTTTTAGCTGCGCCTAATTTTACTACTTGAGCGGCTACTGCATCTGCACGTTTCTGAGATAAGGCAACATTCTTAGCTGCATCACCTGTATTATCAGTATAGCCACCTACTTTGAATTGAGCAGTAGGGAATCCTTTAGAAATTGCCACTAAATTTTTTAATTGCGTCATAGACTCCGGCGTAATTTCAGAACTTCCTGTTTTGAAACGAACATTGGTAAAATCAAACCAGTTTCCTTTTACCGTATCAACGACTGAATTCGGATCTTTCAAGAATGCAACCAATTTCGCTTCTGTTGAGTTTTCTCCTACATTAAGCGTACCCGCACCATTCGGCAACTGAATCGTTGTCATAGCACCTTCATCATAAATAAAATTGCCTGTTAAAGAGTCAAATTTTCCTGCAACTGTAGCTGCAATACTTTCTACTGTGTTTGTTACAGACTGAGTAATTGAAACAGAATCAGAACCCGGACCTGCTACATCATCACCTTTACCACCTTTGCATCCTTTAGTAAGGAACAATAAGGCTGCAATAGCTGCGGCAATTAATATTAATGGCAATAACCATTTCATCAAGCCACCTGCTGCTTGTGCTGTATCTTCAGCCACTTCTTTAGTAGCAGATGCTGCTGTGCTTGCTGTATTTGTAACTGTGCTTGTTGCAGAACTTACTGCATCTGAAGCCCAGTTAATTAAGTTTCCGCCTAAGCCGGACAAACTGCCTAAGCCTAATACGCTAGCCAAACCTGATGGAGCAGCCGCAGTGATAAAATCTTTTTGACCCGCTAACAGGCTACCCAAAGCTTTCAATCCGCCGCCGGCAGTTTGCTTTCCAATTAAACCTAAGATAATTGGAGTTGCCAGATTTAATAATTTGCTTGAGCTGCTTGCCTGCATTCCGCTGTTTGAAGAAATTAAATTTAACAAACCAGACATTGCACCATCACCAAAAATAGATGATACCGCAGAAGCACCACTGCGCATTACATTGTCTGTGTTTTCACCACCGTTGAACAAGCCTAATACATTATTCAAGATGCTGCCGTCATGTCCGCCTGAAGACAACAAATTAGCTACAGAAGCTAACCCGTTTTCGTCTTTTGCTTTATTTAATAAACCACCTAATACGGCAGGAACAATAGTATCAGCAGCTTTTGCTGTGTTTTGTTCGTTTTCGCCAATGAAAGAACTAGCTTTAGAAAGAACTTCCGGGGTAAGATATTCTTTAGCCAAGTTGATAAGATTTACGCTCATTTTTTAATTTTTTTTTTGTTAAGAATGTAAACAGACAGCAAAATTAACATTTATTTAGGTTGATAAATGTTAAAATTTCTTTTTATCGTCATATTAAGACATTGCATAATACGGGCATATAGTTTAGTTCTGTTTTGTGGAGTATTATATAAATATTTTATAGTTTCTCATTTTTGTATTGATTTTACTTCCTTATCCTGATTTTATTTTTTGTAAATTGTACATTCAAATTTGCCTATGAAGACTCATTTTTTTGATGAATTGAATAAAACGCCTCTGGTATTTACTCCGGACAGCAAGGATAATTCTGTACATAATCTCACGGAATGGATTAAAGCGAATCATGTAACTATGGAGCAACAGCTTTTACAGCACGGTGCACTTTTATTTCGCGGTTTTGATGTAAAAACACCTCAGGATTTTGAAGCTGTTGCCAGAAGTGTAGACAATGATTTGAAGAACGATTATTTAGGCACATCGCCACGGGATAAAAAAACGGAATATACTTTTTCGGCCAGCGAATTGCCGGGACACTATCCCATTATGCAACACTGCGAGATGAGCTTTCTGCCAAGTGCGCCCCGTCGTTTGTTCTTTTATTGCCATGTAGAACCGGTATATGGAGGAGAAACACCTATTTGCGATTTCAGAAAAGTATATAAGCAGATGGACAAGAATATATTGGCTGAATTTGAAAAAAAGGGTGTAAAACATATTCGAAATTATTCATCACCGAATGATAACCATAAAAGTGCATTTCAGCTGAAAAAATGGAATGAAATGTTTTTGACAACAGATAAAAAAATAATAGAAGAAAAATGCAGGGCAAATGCGATTGAATTTGAATGGTTAAAAAATGATGGATTGCGTATGACGAACAAAAATGAGGCGGTGAAAGTGCATCCAATTAACGGAGAAAAAGCTTGGTTTAACCACACGCAAGTATTTCACGTCCATGCTCCGGTTGCAGAGTACCGGAAAATTCATCAAAGACAAAAACGATGGGAAACATTTAAACTGGCACGAATGCTGGAGATAATGACTTGGTATAAGAAAATGACTAAAAATCCAAATGAGCAAAGTATGCATGTAACCTTTGGCGATGACTCTGCCATACCTGATGCTTATGTAGATCATATTATAGATGTCATCTGGAGAAACCAGTCGGCTCAGGCGTGGAAACGTGGCGATGTAATTTGTATTGATAATTTTTCTACTTCACACGGTCGCTTGCCGTATTATGGCCCGCGCAATATCATGGTAAGCTGGACATCCTGATGATACTTGCTGATACATTAGATAGTGTCAGGATTCAGGTCAGTAATGATGGATTTGTCTTCCTCAAGATTTGTCTGGCTTTTATCTTGTTTTCTTTGGCGATAGATATTACCAAAGAGGATTTTAAGGTATTGGTTCAGTTCCCAAAGTCTGTGATTATTGGCTTAATTTCACAAGTCTTTTTGCTGCCCGCCATAACATTCGTGTTTGTTTATTTTTTCAAACCGCATCCGTCTATTGCACTAGGTGCGTTTTTGGTAGCCGCTTGTCCTTGCGGAAATATGTCTACCTATATCTCTTCTTTGTCAAAAGGATTTGTGCCATTATCTATTTCTATCACTACAATTTCTACCTTGTTAGCCAGCTTTACTACTCCGTTTAATTTTTATCTCTACGCATCCCTGTATACTCCGGCTCAGCCGATCTTGCAATCTATTGAAGTATCTTTCGGTTATTTATTGCAGTCTATCTTTTTTATTTTAATCCTGCCGTTGTGTTTAGGTATGTATTTGCGTATGCGAATACCGAATTTTATTTCACGCTGGTCAAAGCTTATAAAGTCTGTTGCCTTGCTCATATTTATCGGTTTACTGGCAGGTGCATTTATCAGCAACCGAAAAATATTTATCGAGTATTTACCCGGAATATTTTGGTTCGTATTTTTTCAGAATATCCTTGCCTTCTTTACGGGATATGTTTTTTCAAAACTATTTCGATTACCCGAAACACATTGCCGGAGTATATCGATAGAAACTGGCATACATAATTCCGGCTTGGGATTATTACTGGCTGTCACGTTCTTTCCCAATAGTGGTGGTATTGCTTTGCTGGCAGCTTGGTGGGGTATATGGCATATAGTTTCAGGAATGTCTTTAGCCGGATTCTGGCATTTTAAGTCGGTGAAAGCTGCATAGTATTTTTATTTTTTTTCATTTTGGGCTTAACAGGTTGAATTATTTTACTTTCTTTTTTTTCCGTATCTGCTAATATAAAGAGTGCCATAAAATAAAAGGGCATCATGGGAATTTTATAGCGGACTAATGAACCAAAATTAAAGCTGGTAAAACCGACACTAAAAGCAAAGACCAAAGAAAACACCATAAAAAACTGAACTTCAGGATTGGCAAGTACCATTTTTATAAAGCGCACGAAGCCGGTTTTGTATAATAGCATTAAGGTAAGAAACAAAGAAATGAATCCCTCAATAGCAGCAGGAATGAGAATAGGCTTGCGTGCTTCCCACAAATAAGGCCGGAATAAGGTTACATTTATGGCTTTGGGAGCTGCTTTTAACAATCCTAATGGCGTGTATTCTAAATTGCCTAAGGAATAGCCTGATCCTCCCTGAATTTGCGACGAATACAATAACCAATTTTGAGTGTCTTTTGCCGTGCGCACTAGGGCTTCTACCGCATATCGTTCAGCATCTCTGGAAAATCTAATCAATACAAATACGGCAATAAAAATACCCACCGTATAAAATACGGGCCCTAGAATAGATCTGATAAAGCCACTGCTGATATTTGCTCTCGTTCTATAAATTACCCAGAGTGCCAATGAAGGAATGAATGAAAGTACAATATATACTTTTATGCTCTTAATAACATAAATGCAAATAATAATCACAATAACTCTTATAATCACTTTTCTATTTTCTGTAAAGAAAAGTTTATACGTATGATAGGTCAGTAAACCAATGGCACCCATGCAAATCGGATCCTTTAATATCCCGCTCCCCCAAAAGCACACACTAGGTAAAAATAAACAGGAAACAGCAATTTGTTTTTCAAGATGGGGGTATAGTTCTCTAAACACCCTAAACATTTTCCAACAGCCATAGTAACAAAAAATAGTAAAAGTAAATGAGATGAGAATGTAAGAATTGAACATAAATAGCCCTAATAATTGTGCAATTCTGATTATCAATCTTGCGCTATCGCTTGCAAAGAATGCAGCACCAGTTCCAAAATACTGGTCTGCATAGAAATTTGAATAGTTTGGAGAAAATGCCAAATTTAAATAAGCCCCTGGGTTTTCCAATAAAATACTGCGTAAACTGCTTTCATATTGAAAATAGGTACAGGTGTCACCACCTTTGTAATAGAACTGATATATTAGTGCTAATAAGATTGCAGAACATAATCGTATTGACAATCCCAGAACAAAATATTTTGCATAAATATCATCAGATTTTAATTTTACATACCTTTGAGCAATAAACAAAATAACAAAAAAGAACATTGGTCCTAAAATGAGATCCCTTAAGAACAAAAACTGAGTATGTTCTCCTGTATATTGTAATATATTCAAATTCTCAGATTACAGCCTATAATGAATTGTAAATATACTAAATATGTCTTACCTGCTGCACTCATCTTAACGTTGATGCCATTATTTATTTTTCATCTTTCTTTCAACAATAATGATGATCAGCTCATGTTCTTGTTTTCAAATGGGATGAGCAGTAAATTTCAAAGTAATAATCTTTTACTGATACACCCTGTTTTAAGCTTTTTGATTAATAAGTGGAATGGAATCACTTCTGCCAGAACAAATACATACAGTTTGTTTTTATACACTACACTCTCTACGAATATAATATTGCTTTTTGTTTATTTTGCGCAATGCAACAGCATTAAAAAATTACCTGAAACGCTCGTGATGGTCATTTTTATTTTTCTTGGTTATTTCCTTTATTTTTATTTAGAACTAGAATTTACTTCAGTATCTGTACTCTTAGTAATGTCAGTGCTTTATTTCATTATTACGAACAAGCAACAAAACACAATTTTGTATATCATCTTGTTTGTTATAGCTTTACTTTGGCGAAAAGAAAGTGGGATTGTTTTCTTCCTCTTTAGTTTGCCATTATGGGTTATTGCTGATTTGGATAAGAAGAAGTTATTTTCAACAATTTTGACGTTATTTCTCATTTTCATTTTCATCTATTTAAGTGAAAAATTGCATGTTCCTTATATGCAGAATAACAGTTTTGAAAAAATAAAAGCTCTTGATATGGTTTGTGCCAGACCTAGTTATTATCTGCACCCATCACAATCTGCGCCTGCCTCTGTACAGTTATTAAAACAGTGGTTCTGCGCAGATGAATTATATTTAACTGGTGACTGGTTAGTGAAAACAGGAGAAATGTTTAGTATAAATTTTGATATCAGTAATTTCTTACATAAGATTATTATACTTATAAAAGATGAGCAATACGGTTTTTTGCTATTTGGACTTACATTACTCAGTAGTACCTTGTCCAGTAAAAAACACAGGCGATATTTACTGTTTAATCTAATTATATTAATTATATTTTTGACTTATTTACTCATTTTTTACAGAGCTCCTAAGCGTTTGATTCTGCCCATACTTATCATACTATCATTAGTGCAGTTTCATATATTTATTACTTCAAGTATAAATAAGTGGACTCGATACTCGTTCATTCTTTTAATTTCAGTTTTTTGTATAATCAAGACTTACAAACTCTTTCGACTGTCGGAACAACACAAACAAGAACATATAGTATTTAATGGAATAAATAATACAATAAATAGTCATCCCGAATATCTGTTTGTCGCCAATCCGCAAACAATCATGCTCAATTACTTAAACACACTTACACCCATAGACAGTATATTTATAAATGGAAATATAATTATTTATGGATGGATAAACTTGTCTCCGGATTTTAAAACTTACTTGCAATTATTTCAGTTAACTAACTTAACTAGCGATCTCATAAACAGAGATGATATCCTATTTATAACTGATGATAAAGATTTTGAATCTGCATATATAAGATTCATGAAGGACGTTCATCATGTTAATACAGAATTTATAAATGTAAATTTGTCCCCGTTAATAAAAACGAAAAAATTATTGCTTAAGCGTGAACCTTCTCCGATTTAAAAAATAGTCTGCAAATAGCAATGCTTATTAGAATATACATAAATGGTCTAACAGGAATAGTATATCTTGATTGTAGCGCAAAGGGCAGATGTATAAGACCAAAGTAAGCCATTGTTATCAAAAGCAATGCTGCTTCTTTATAAGCAATCTTTCGCCTAAAAATAGCATACGGAACAAAGAGTACAAACAATAAAAATGCTGGAAAAGTAACTAGAAAAGGTAAAACATGTAACACAAATGCGATAAAACTTGGCTTATTTAAGAAGAAGTTCTTATCTAATCCAGCAAACCATAATCGAAAGAAAGTATACAATTTCACTTTAAAAGTGTATGATGGCTCATCAAGGTAGTGTTGAACTGCAAGTTTCTTTAATAATT
>CAZPBT010000153.1:0-7697 GCA_964584555.1 uncultured Chitinophagales bacterium | reverse complement strand
AGCTATTGCTTGTGCACCGCCTACTTTATAAATTTCATGTACACCGCATATTTCTGCAGCATATAAGATAGCAGGATGTATTTCACCATTTTCATTGGGAGGAGAGCATAAAATGACTTGCTTACAACCTGCAATTTGTGCCGGAATAGTCAGCATCAGCACCGTAGAAAATAAAGGAGCACTTCCGCCGGGAATATAAATTCCGACACTTTCAACAGGTACACTTTTTCGCCAGCACTCCACTCCTGCAACAGTCTCTATTTTTTTTATTTCCTCTTGTTGACTTGCATGAAACTTGTATATATTATCGTAAGCCGATTTGATGGCATCTCGCAATTCCTGGCTAACTTGCTGTATGGCCAGTTCTACTTCATCTTCGTAGACATTTAAATCTTCTATTTCTACACCGTCAAATAAGGCTGTATAGTGAAAGACTGCTTCATCGCCTTTGTTAAATACTTCATTAATTATCGGTTGAACCTGAAACGACAATTCCTGTCTGTTCCATATTGGGCGTTCCATAATACTTGTCCATTCCAGTCCTTTTTCAGGGTATTTTGCTGTTTGCATAGTATTAAAAATTTATAAGAATGATTTAGTCAATGATATGCTCTATCGGCATAACCAATATGCCTTCAGCACCTGCATTTTTAAGTGCATGTATAATCCTCCAGAAATCAGTTTCTGTAATAACAGAATGAACGGAACTCCAACCACTTTGTGCCAAAGGCAAAACAGTTGGACTTTTTATTCCGGGTAGAAGCTGTGTGATTTCGGTTAATTTTTCATTTGGTGCATTCAAAAGAATATATCTGTTTTTTTTAGCTTTTTTTACAGCTTGCAATCTGAATATAAGCTGATTTAAAAGTTCACGTTTTTCTTCAGATAATTGCTTATTTGCAATCAATACAGCTTCTGATTGAAATATTTGTTCCACTTCTTTTAGTCCATTGCTTAATAGCGTAGAGCCTGTAGAAACAATATCACAAATGGCATCTGCTAAACCAATGCCGGGTGCAATCTCAACTGAACCTGAAATGACGTGAATATCTGCCACCACTTGTTGCTTGTCTAAATAGTTTTGTAATATTTTCGGATAAGATGTGGCAATAGATTTACCACTGATATCAGCAATTGACTGATAAGCCATTCCACGTGGTACAGCTAATGACAAACGGCATTTCCCAAAACCGGGTTTCATCATTTCATCTACTTCTTTACCAGACTCAATCAGTACATTCTCTCCTACTATGCCTATATCTGCCACACCGTCTTGCACATAATCCGGAATATCATCATCTCGCAAAAACAAAATTTCCATTGGAAAGTCGTAACAAGTTGCAATAAGCTTACCAATGCTGCTTGGGAAATTAATACCGCATTCATTTATTAAGGCAATCGATTCATCACTCAGTCGTCCTTTTTTTTGTATAGCCAGTTTTAATTTTGTCATACCTAAAATTACATATTGATTCATGAATAAACAGTAAACCTTAAAAAGTTTGACATAAAATTAAACTAACTGAAAATGCTTGTTTACATAGCTGATGAAAATCGTAACTTTGAAAAAAATTAGTGTATGAAGAAATATTTTAGCTTGTTTGTTTTTATTTGTTCAATAACATTTGCTAATGCAACAAGTACGCTCCCTTACGACAAACAATTTGATACGTACAAAGGAAACTTTATTTTGCGTTTGTGGAAACAATATCCGGAATGGGCTACTGCGATTGGTTTTCATAAATATGATTCGGTATTGAATGTTCCTTCGCAGAAGAAATTGCAACAAGACAATGCCTTTACAAAAAAAGAAAAAAGTAAGTTAGCGGTATTTAATGTAAACAAGCTGTCTGATTTAAATAAAATCGACTACTATCTTATTGATAATTTTCTGAATAAATGCTTATGGGAAAATAACCAGCTGAAAAGATGGGAATGGAATCCGGCAGATTATAATGTGGGTGAGGGTTTTGCTTATATCTTATCGGAGAATTATGCACCACTCAAAAAACGAGTTGCTGATTTGTATATTAAAATGAAAAATGTTCCGGCTTATTACGAAGCAGCAAAGGCAAACATAAAAAATCCATCAGTAGAACATCTCAATCTGGCTATCGATCAAAATGAATCGATAATTTCCATTTTTGAAAACGATTTTACAGACTCTGTTAAAGCCCTTCATTTTTATCCTGAAACAGAAGATCTCTATATCAAACGGGCTAAAGCTGCAGCCAATTCCATTCGATCCTATGTTCAGTTTTTGAAGGATTTAAAAAATCCAAATCCCAGAAGTTTTCGTTTAGGTGAACAACTTTATGCACAAAAATTCAATTTTGACATTCAAAGTCAATACAGCATATCAGAAATCTATCAAGCAGCCATGCAGCGAAAAAATTATCTGCATGACGAAATGTATAAGATTACGACACAGCTATGGTCTACTTATTTTGATAAAGATATACCATCAGAAAAACTCAAAGCTATAAAAATGATGATAGATACCATTTCTTACATGCACGTAAAGCCTGAAAATTTCAAGAAAGAAATTGAAGATCATCTGCCACAGTTGGCCTCATATGTTAAAAACAAAGACTTAGTCTATATGGATCCGAATAAGCCATTGAAAGTACGCAAAGAACCGGGCTATATGGCAGGTGTTGCGGGGGCATCAATGAGTTCGCCCGGCCCATATGAAAAAGAAGGAACAGCATATTACAATGTAGGCACATTAGATGGTTGGTCGCCGGATAAGGCAGAAAGTTATCTTAGAGAATACAACTACTATATTTTACAAATACTGAACATACATGAAGCTATTCCCGGACATTACGTACAATTGATGCATGCCAATAAATCTCCGTCTATAATAAAAACAATATTTGAAAACGGTGCGATGGTGGAAGGATGGGCTGTTTATTCAGAATATATGATGCTGGAAAGTGGCTATCAAAATTCACCTGAAATGTGGTTGATGTACTATAAATGGAATTTAAGATCCGTATGCAATACCATTTTAGATATTTCAGTACATACTAAAGATATGAGTAAAGATGCTGCAATGGATTTATTGATAAATCAGGCGTTTCAACAACAAGCAGAAGCCGATGGAAAATGGAAAAGAGTAACACTTACCAGTGTACAACTAGACAGTTATTTTACCGGATTTTATGAGATTTTGCAATTGCGTGATGCATATAAAACCAAAATGGGAAATGCTTATTCAGTAAAAACGTTCAACGATAAATTTTTGAGTTACGGAAGCTCTCCCGTAAAATACATAAGTCAAATGATGCTGGGAAAATAATGTGCCGAATACTTAGCTTTCGTTAATTTATCAGATGTATTACTAAAAACCTTTTTCATGTTACCGAATTATTACCTATATTCAGTTAATAATTTTAGCGTATGCGCAAATTTACAGTTGCCATTTTATTAATTACTTTAATTTCGTGCAAGAAAGAAGAGAATAGTGTTGCCCGCCTATCCCCTGCTCCTGATCAAACTGCTATAAATCAATTGAAGCTGAATCAAATTCAAGTGATGGGTAGCCATAACAGTTATCACAAGCATATGGACAACAGGCTTTTTTCATTTCTGCAACGCATTAACTTTATTTTGCCGTCAGATTATAAAGTTGAAGCCTTAGACTACTCACATGAACCCTTGGATGTTCAATTAAACACTTATGCTCTAAGAAGTTTTGAATTAGATATTTATGCAGATCCGCAAGGTGGCAGATTTTATAAACGGCAGGGAAATTTTTTTGCTGGAATGCCCCTCAACTCAAATATAACAGAACTGCAAGCACCGGGATATAAAATTATGCATATACCTGACATTGATTATGAAACTCATTTTTACACATTTAAAAGTGCATTGAGTGCATTAAAATTGTGGTCGGATGCACACCCTAATCACTTACCGGTTTTTATATTGATTGAAGGAAAAGAGCAAACAGTAGGTGATATTCTGGGATTTTTAGGTTTTACAACAGCTATAAAATTTACACCAGCCTTGACTGATCAAATTGATGATGAAATAAAATCAGTTTTTGGCAATGATTTACAAAAAGTAATTACGCCGGATAAAGTCAGAGGCAGTTATACTACTTTGAAAGCTGCCGTATTGGCTAATAATTGGCCAAACATCGGAGATAGCAGAGGTAAATTTATTTTTATAATGCAAGGCGAAAGTGTAAATGAATATGTACAAGGACATCCCAATCTGGAAAATCGTGCAATGTTTGTACAGGCTAATGAAAGCAATGCATATGCAGCGTTTATTGAATTTGACGACCCCGTTGCAAAACAAAATCAAATAATCAATACGGTACAGAAAAATTATATTGTAAGAACAAGAGCTGATGAACCTAACCACGAAAACAGAACAGGTAATTATGACCGTCAAAACAAAGCTTTCATCAGTGGTGCGCAAATTATTTCAACTGATTATTATCGTCCGGATGCACGTTATCTGACCAACACACAGTTCAAAGATTATCAGTGCAGATTTCCGGACGATGCTTTAGCAAGAATAAATCCGGTTTCTGCTGCAGACAAACTGAATATAGGCAAAATTGCAGAGTAGTATTATAAATATATGTATATTTTATTATTAATTCATTTTAAGAGAAAACACTTACAACAAAGCGATTGTGAATAGCACTATTCCGGTTATTTCAATTGTTCAGCAAGACCTATCAGCAATCCTTCAACACCTCTGATGTAACATAAGCGATACATATCTTTATATTGTACAACCTCACCTTCAAGGAAAGCTCCATGTTTTTCAAGTTTGATAAGTAGCTCATCCAAATTTTCAACAGTAAACATTATTCTCAAATAGCCCAATGCGTTTACAGTGGCTTTTCTGTGATCGGATATTATTGTTGGATAAATAAAACGGGACAATTCCAAGCGATTGTGTCCGTCAGGAGTAACCATCATAGCAATTTCCACAGACTGATTTCCTAAGCCGGTTACCTTACCCGCCCATTCCCCTTCAATCATAGCACGACCTTCTAATTGCAAGCCTATTTCGGAGAAAAATGCAATGGCATTGTCCAACGACTCTACAACGATGCCCATATTATGCAATACGGGAAATTTATGAGTATTCATTTTATGTTACTTAATATGCTTTTGGATTCAGTTGTTTAACAAAGATAGATAAAGAATGAATTCAAGTTTCATATTTTGGTAAGTACATTACCTTTATGTGCAGCAATATGGTCACTTTTAATTTCATACTTAAGATCTTCATTTGATACATGATGTATAGCCTTTGTAATCAAAATCGCTCGTATGTATTTTAATAATTACTCCGGAAACTATACCTGCTTCTGAATTCCATTTTACATGATCCTCAATATTAAATTCAGTACCCATTATTTATTTTGTCTGTAGATTAAACCAATTTATATATGCTTCTACTGCCTTACTTAAAAAATTTTTTGTTCCATCATTCAAATTCCCTTGTTCATCAAAAGATTTTTCAATATGTGCCAAATAGACTTCCGGTTGTTGCATAGTTGGCATATTGAGAAAAACTAAACTTTGGCGTAAATGATGATTGGCTCCAAAACCCGAAATATTACCCGTAGAACTACTGAAAACAGCCGCAGGTTTTTTATCCCATACACCTTTGCCATAAGGACGAGAACCAATGTCTATTGCGTTTTTCAACACTCCAGGTACAGAACGATTATATTCGGGTGTGATGAAAATAACGCCATCTACTGTATTCATCTCATTTCTAAATTGAATATAACTTTCCGGCACTTGGTTATAATCGTCAAAATCTTGATTGTATGCAGGCAAATTGTCTATAGAAATGATTTTAAATTCAAATCCGGCTGGTGCCATTGCTTCTATAGCTTTGGCTATTTTTCTTGAAAAAGATTCTTTTCGTAAACTGCCTGCAATAATTCCAATTGTTTTCATTCTATATTAATATTTATTAAATCATATAATAAATTATTTATATCCTTTGTTCAATTACTGTTCATCATTAAACAAAATCAACATTATACTCACTAAAATAGAATGCAACTCCTTGCCTTAAATGATAAACAATTGTAATTAATACTCATGCGGAAGAGCAATATTTACTGCTTCTTCCCATGGTAATCCGTATTTTCCGATTTGAGACATAAATGGATCCGGATTCATCTCTTCGGTATTAAATACTCCCGGTTTCATCCAGATGCCTTCCATCATCAGCTTAGCGCCCAGCATGGCAGGTACGCCAGTGGTATAGCTTACTCCTTGTGCCTTCGTATCGTTGTATGCATCCTGATGTTTGCAGTTATTCCAGATATAGTAGGTTTTATCTACTCCGTCCTTAATGCCTTTTATTTGGCATCCAATCGAAGTTTCTCCGGTATAATTTTCGCCTAATGAACCCGGCTCAGGCAATACGGCTTTCAAAAATTCCAAAGGTGCAATTTCTATGCCTTGTACTTTTATCGGTTTGATACTGGTCATCCCAATATTTTGCAATACGGTAAGATGGGTGATATATTGCTGACCAAAAGTCATCCAGAAACGAGCACGTTTTAACGTAGGGAAATTTTTAACCAGAGATTCCAGTTCTTCATGATACAATACATACGACTCTTTTGGCCCGATATTCGGGTAATCTATTGGTTTGTGAATGGACATGGCGGGGATTATTTTCCATTCGCCGTTTTCCCAATATTTTCCGTCTTGCGTAATTTCGCGGATATTGATTTCCGGATTAAAATTTGTAGCAAAAGCCTGTCCATGGTCACCGGCATTACAATCCACGATATCTAAATAATGCATTTCGTCGAAATGATGTTTGGAAGCATGTGCCACGTAAATTTGCGATTGTCCCGGGTCAAATCCGCAACCTAATAGTGCCATTATTCCTTTAGCTTTGAAGCGTTCCTGATAAGCCCATTGCCAGCTGTATTCAAATTTGGCTTCATCTTTAGGTTCATAATTTGCAGTATCCAAATAATGCACACTCGTTTCAAGGCAAGCATCCATGATAGGCAAATCCTGATAAGGCAATGCTACATTTATGACTAGCTCTGCTCCAGTGGCTCGTATCAGTTCTGCCACTTGTTGAGCATCATCAGCATCCACCTGAGCTGTTTTTACTTGTACGTTTTTGATGTCATTTGCTATCGCATCACATTTGGCTTTTGTTCGGCTTGCCAAAGTAATATCTGTAAATACTTCTGAAACTTGAGCGCATTTGCGTACTACTACATTGCCTACTCCACCTGCACCGATAATCAACACTTTTCCCATTTTTTTACCTGATTAAATTATGAATAATAAAAGTTTGCGATGCAAAAATACAAAATAGAGCATGACATTTATTGTTTTTGATGTCTGGATTTTTAAGAAATAAGGAAAAATAAAAAACACTTGACATTTTCAAAAAAAGGTTTAATTTTGAGCATGATTCAGTGGCACGTTCCCAAAAGGAACGTGTCGTTTTTTTTCAATTTAAATAGAAATAAGATGACAGAAATCGTGTATGTTACCGAAGAAGGCTTGGAAAAAATGAAAGAAGAGCTCAATCATTTGATGAGTGTAGAACGCCCTAATGCATCCAAAGCCATTGCTGAAGCCCGTGAAAAAGGCGACTTATCTGAAAATGCGGAATATGATGCCGCTAAAGAGGCACAAGGATTATTAGAAGGAAGAATAAAGAAACTACAA
>CAZPBT010000152.1:0-7717 GCA_964584555.1 uncultured Chitinophagales bacterium | reverse complement strand
GAATAATAAGGTATTTTTATGGTATGGTAGTCGGCAGGTGATAACACCTGCCGAGAGCGGGGAAATATAGTCAGCGTTTTCTGTTATTCCGTTATGACCTTGTCCGGTTAATGTAATTAATGTATCATTCTGTTTAAATTCTTTTTTTAGTTTCAGAGATGAGCCAAAATAGATAACCTCATCTTGATTTCCGTGAAAAATAATAACCGTCATATTGCATTTTTTTAAGCAGTCATTAGTGGGGTATTTATATTTCAATAAAAATACAGGAACAAAAAAGGTAATAAGTACGGAAATAAGTGTAAGGAAGTTTGTAATTTTGCGACTTTTAAATTTTCAGATATGGCGTTTCTAAAAGATACCTCTAAATCAACAATCAACGCAGTAATCATAGCCATATCGGTAGTAGTGCCGGCATTGGTGATGGCCATGCTCAAATTCTCTCCACCTGAATTCACTCATTCACTAAACTTAGCATTTTTTCCAAAGTTTAATGCAATTGTAAACACACTCACCTTTTTTTGTCTTTTAGCCGGATTCTATTTTATTAAAAATAAGAACATTAAGGCGCACAAAACGATGATGCTGACGGCATTGGTTTTATCTTGTGTGTTTTTACTTTCTTATGTGATTTATCATACGCTAAAGGCTGAAGATTCACGTTATTTAGGGAAAACTTTTTTGCGCTATGTATATTATTTTATTTTAATTACGCATATCTTTTTATCGTTAATCGTGTTGCCTTTGGTTTTGAAAACTTTTGCCTTTGCTTTTCAGGACAAAATTATTCATCACCGACGCTGGGCAAAATACACATTTCCGTTGTGGCTCTATGTCGCACTTTCCGGAGTGTTGGTTTATGTATTTATGGCACCTTATTATTAACCTGAGTTCGTGTAAGAAAAAGAAAGTAAAAAGAATAGTTGATTTCTCAATTTTCCTCCAACTTAATAAAGAAGATGAATTAAAAGAAAAAAATCAACTATTTACTTATTCCTATCTCAGATTATTATTCCAAGCATTGATTTCAGTAAGTTAAACAATTTATTTTCCTGCATTCAACAGTTGATTGAGCTTGTCTAAATTAGGTGACAAGATAATTTCTGTTCTTCTGTTTTGAGCCTTGCCTTCAGTAGTTGTATTGCTGGAAACAGGATGAAATTCACCTCTGCCTGAAGCTATTAATTGCACCGGATTAACCTTGAATTTCTCTGTAAGGATATGCACCACCGAGCTGGAACGCATCAGGCTTAAATCCCAGTTGTCTTTCATACATGAGTTGTTCGATTTATAGGATACATTATCGGTATGTCCTTCTATCATGATATTCAGATCCGGATTTTTTTGTATGATTTCAGCAAGTTTACCCAATGCTTCTTCGCCTTTTGCTTCTACTTTTACAGAAGCCGATTTAAATAATAAATTATCGCTCATCGACACATATACTTTTCCGTCTTTTTGATATACAGATAACTCTCCTGCGTTGAACCCGGAAAGTGCCTGTTGTACGGCAAGCTGTAATTGTTGTGTTTTCTCGTTTTTTTCGTTTAATAATTTTTCGAGTTCTTGTATGCGGGTTTCCCTCAATGCTATATCCTCTGTCAGTTTATTTAGCGTGGCTTGTTTAGCATCAAGCGTAAGCTTTTGTTTTTCCAAATCCAATTGCATTTGCAGCAATTCAGCATTTGATTTTTGATTTGAAGAAGATGCCTGTTGCAGCTGTTTCATAAAGCTGATTTGTGCCGACTGGAATTTATCTTCCATGTCGGTGATTTGAGCTTGCTGCTTCGCCATTTCAACAGATAATGTTGCTGAATCTTGACGCAGTTGTATGATTTTGTCTTGCAATTGCTGCTGCGAAGCTATATTTTCTTGCCGAACTGAATCGAGTTTTAACTGAAAATATTTATTCTTTACCGCCTCATTCAGATAATCATCGAGTGCCTTTGAATATTCTTTTTGAGAAACACATGAAGTAAGTAATACACTAGAAAGTGCAAGCAAAAATAGTTTTTGCATAATTTATTTTTCTGAAAAATAGTTATGATGTTGCTGTATTAATAACTGAAACTATAAACGAATGTGGATTTAAAGCAAGAGAATATTTATCAAATAAAATAAAGTAGTAGTGTTTGTTAAAATAAAAAATGGGGATTGCGAAGCAATCCCCACCGACGACTAACTAAGTAACTAAAGCAAGGAGACTAACCAATTGCTTGTTTCTTTCAATATTTCTTTTTCGTTTAATTCATGAGTACCCTTGATAATTTTAGAACCGGAAATAATCTTGTCTGTATTATTCTTTGAAAAAACTGTCATTATTTGCTCTCCATGTGAATTGAAAAGAATGAGGTTATTGTTTAGTATTTTCCATTTTGATGAAAGCTTAGGGCGTACCTGCAAAATGTCTGAATATCCCTGAGCAAACGGCGCAACAAGGAATGTAAAATCAGAAAAGAAGTAATAAACATTACTTGTGGTAGAAAGTACTTTTCCATTGTAAACATGTGAAATGCTTAAACTCCATACTCCTTTTAAATCGGAATTAAAAGAGCTAATGCCATTGGTCTGCGCATAGCTCGCTGTCATAGCGAACAACATGCTGATTAAAATTACTTTTTTCATAGTTATTTGTTTTGTTGGTTTAAAATTATGCTAAACCCAACTCAACAACAACTATACTTTGTTAATGGTAGAAAAAAATGAGTAAACGGTAAAAAGCAGTATCCTAATTAAAATTCATTCCTTCTGTATGGAAGTGTCCAGCGCAAATTCAGATTAAGAAAATGTGTTTGCATATTTCTGACGGCATCCTGGCTTTTCTTTTTGCGATAAGTATATTCCAAATCGACAAATACATTATGCCAGGGTTCGTAGGTGGCAAGGAAATTTACAAAAAATTGTCTTGCTTGTATACCTTGTCCTGTAGTATTTCCGTACTCTCGCTCAAAAGTTCCGTAAACTTTCATCGGGTTGCCACCCCAGTTGGTCGTATCGTTATCTTCACCATATCTATCATAAATAAAGCGGGCATTCAGATACAATTGTTTCATGGGCTGATAGCTGACATTAAAAATCAACTCAGTAAAATTAGCGCCAAGTGGATGAGCTAAAGGTTGATTGTAGTGCGTCCATGCCGTTGTAGTATCGTAATGCGAATAGGTATAAGGTCGGGCAATATTTCCTTCCAGTTGTAAGTCCAGATGGTCAACCCCAAATGCATCAATGTATTTGAATCCTAACTGTGCGGCAAATTTATTTCCCCACCATTTATTCGGATGAAACAAGCTATACAGTTTGCTTTTTCCAGGACGGCTAAATTCTTTCGAGAAATTAAATTCATCCAGTAAAAACTGTCCATATACTTGTCCGTGTTTGGCAAAATTTGCCTTAATGTCAAATCCGATAAAGGCATTATCAGGCGAACCCAATGCCTGTTCTATAGAACGATAAAAAATAATAGGATTCAAATACTGCAATTCAAACGTATTTTCGCGTCTGAACATCACACTCTCAAAAATTCCTAAGTTGACATGCTTTCCTATATTAAAACTCAGATGATGCATGGCCATGTATTTTTTTGTCAATAACCCATCTCCACCATGCCCGTAAAATTTTGTCATTTCTGCAAATATATTTTCGTAGTTTATTTTCCAAACATTAGTATTGAATTTCAAAAACAAATAATTTGCGCCAAAATCGGATAAAAACATGGAGCGAATACCATCACCAATAAAATTATTATCATAGCCAAACTGCACATGAAAGTGCTTGCTTGGCGAAATTGTTACATATCCTTTAGCCAAAAAATAATCGTAACCCCCTTTTTTATACTCTTTCCAATAGCCGGCACCCGGTGGCGCAATATGCGCTTTTGCATATTGATTGACATAATTTGGAAATGTTCCTTGCTCAGAAGTAAACAAAGTATAAAATCCGAAAATATCATCTACTTGTCCACGCACTTCAAAACCTTTAGAGGTTACATACTTAAATTTTGAGCCTGTTTCATCTACTAGAGAACCACCTAATTTTATTTGTATGGCAGGGTCAACGGAAACAGCAAAATGCGGTACTTTAGCACTTAAAAAATGCGCAGGGTGTGTAAATAAGAATTTTAATTTGGCTTCTGTATTATATTCGTAATGACTGTCGTCAAATTCAAAATTGTCTTTCCAGATATAGTCGATATTTTCTTTATCCATTTTGGTTAAATCGTCTACATCCATATCGCTCAATGAGTCCAGATTATTGATATAGTCAATCACCATTTTGCGGTCATAAGGTTTATTGGAGGTGTGAAACTGGTCAATTAATCCGGTTTTTATTTCCAATCTTTCCAGAAAATGATAAGTGGGACTGCCCATGGGAATATAAGTGCCTTGTGCAAAAACACCCGAAAAACTCAACAAAAAAGCTACAAATAAAAAACGACTGTTCATATTGATTAGTTAACTGCTACAGAATGCACGGTAAATATAAGAATATTGGTTTGCATGGACATATTTTTCTCTATATTTGAATATCTTTAGCAACACACATTAAATAAATAAATCATTTCTATGAGTACTAACAACAAAAACGTAGCCTTCCAAATATCAATAATCGGGATGCTGTTTTTCATATTCGGTTTTATTACCTGGGCAAACAGCTCGTTAATTCCTTATTTCAAGATAGCCTGCGAGCTGGGAGAAGGTGCACGTTCATTTTATGTAGCATCCGCATTTTTTGCAGCTTATTTTTTCATGGCCATCCCTTCTTCATATATCTTAAAGTTAACAGGCTTTAAAAATGGTATGGCATTAGGCCTCTTTATCATGGCAATAGGAGCTGCCTTATTCATTCCTGCTGCCAATGCTCGTAGCTATAATTTGTTTTTGTTAGGCTTGTTTATTATTGGTACAGGCTTGGCCTTATTACAAACTGCATCCAACCCTTATGTAACAATATTAGGGCCTATTGAAAGTGCAGCGCAACGCATCTCTATTATGGGGATTTGCAACAAGTTTGCCGGAATACTTGCAGTATATGTTTTAGGTTCTATCACCTTGAAAAATGCAGATGAAGTAAAAGCCAAACTGGCGACTTTGGGCGAAGCAGAAAAAAATCAAATGCTGGATAATTTTATACTGCGTGTAAAAGAACCTTATACAATTATCGCAGCGGCACTGTTACTTCTTTCTATTATTATTTTAGTGATAAAAATGCCCGATGTCAACGAAGAAGAAAATGCGCCCGACACGTCAAATTCATCTTCTAAAACCAGCATATTTCAATTTCCTTATTTATTATTGGGAGCATTAGCCATCTTTTTTTACGTAGGTGTAGAAGTAATCAGCTATGATTCTTTTACGAACTTCGGGGAGTTTTTAGGCTATAAAATTGATATCGCACGCAATTTTCCGACTTATACAGGATATGCTTTGCTTGCAGGCTATATCTTTAATATCATCGCTATTCCGAAATTTATTTCGCAACAAAAGGCTTTGTTTTATTTTGTCCTTTTGAGTATTATCTTAGTACTATTGACTGTATTTACTTCGGGTAAAACAGCCATAATCTGTTTCATGTTGTTAGGCTTTTCCAATTCAGTGATGTGGCCTGCCATTTGGCCTCTGGCTATAGAAGGCTTGGGTAAATTTACGAAAATAGGTTCGGCATTACTAATTATGGGTATTGTTGGTGGTGCTATACTGCCGCCATTATACGGCTATATTGCAGGTGCCATTGGCAATAAACAAACTGCCTATTTAATGATGATACCAGCCTATTTATACATTTTGTATTATGCACTCAGTGGATATAAAGTGGGGAAAGAAATAGAAACAAAAAAGATTGATCTTACCAATGAAATACATTCTTAAAAACGGATATACCGTAAACGAAAATAAAATTCTTCAACAGGATATTTTAATTGAAAATAACCGCATACAAAAAATAGACCGCGACATTTCAGATGCACAAGCAACAATAATTGATGCAGACAATAAGTATATCATTCCGGGTATTATTGACGATCAGGTGCATTTTCGTGAGCCGGGCTTAATACATAAAGCAAGTATCTATTCTGAATCAAGAGCGGCCGTGGCGGGTGGTGTTACTTCCTTTATGGAACAGCCCAATACCAAACCTGCCGCTTTAACTCAAACGTTGTTAGAAGAAAAATACAATATTGCGGCTACCTCATCTTGGTGCAATTACACTTTTTTTATGGGCGTTTCTAATGATAACTATGATGAAGTAATGCGCACTAATCCGGAAAATGTAGGTGCCATCAAAATATTCATGGGTTCCTCTACCGGAAATATGCTGGTAGATGACGAACATATTTTATCCAAGATTTTTGCCAATTCACAATGCATCATTGTTACACATTGCGAAGATGAAAAAACAATCTTAACGCAAACAGAAAAATATAAACAGCTTTATGGCGAAAATATTCCGATGAATTTTCATCCGGTAATTCGCAATGCTGAAGCCTGTTTTCTTTCATCAAAACATGCGGTGGAATTAGCAAAAAAACATCAGTCCAGACTGCATATTTTTCATGTTTCAACAGAAAAAGAACTTCAGCTTTTTGATAATGCTATTCCCTTAAAAGATAAAAAGATAACGGCAGAAGTTTGTGTTCACCATTTGTATTTTGATGAATGCGATTATGCCCGTTTGGGCAGCCAGATAAAATGCAATCCTGCCGTGAAATACGAACAGGATAAAAATGCGCTTTTGGCAGCAGTTTTGGACAATCGTTTGGATGTTATTGCCACCGACCATGCTCCGCATACCTGGCAAGAGAAACAACAAAATTATTTTAAGGCACCGAGCGGTGTACCATTGGTACAACATTCCATTAATGTGATGCTCGAATTTTATCATCAGGGCAAAATCAGTTTGGAAAAAATCGTGGAAAAAATGTGTCATGCTCCGGCAGATTGTTTTCGCATAAAAGAACGCGGTTACTTGCGTGAAGGTTATTATGCCGATATTGCTATAATCGACATAGAAAAAAATTGGACGGTTACAAAAGATAATATCTTTTATCAATGTGGGTGGTCGCCTTTTGAACAACATGAATTTAAAGGTGCAGTAGAACAAACTTTTGTGAATGGAAATCTAATTTATGACAAAGGCAAATTTGCATCGGATGGGAAAGGCATGCGAATGTTATTTGAGGCTTAAATTGCGCTATTTGCTTGAGTAAATGTAAATACCACATCCTGAAAACTGAGCGATTTATCTATTGGTTTGTCTGAAGTAGAAGTAAATCTATTTTGTGTGAAATAGCTGATAAAGATTTCTATTTTCCCTTGATCTCTGTCTTTAAAATAATGGTATTCTACAATAAATTTTTGAACAGCATCCAATAAGTTTTTTTCATTTAATTCCTGAATGACTTCATATTCTGCTCCTTCAATATCCATCTTCAGTAAATCGATATTGGGGTATCTTTTAATATAACCGGAAAGTTGTTCTGCCTTTACCCTGATTTCATTATCACCACCGCGATGCTGAAATTTTGAAGATAAAAAAGAACCCAGATTGTCATTTATAAAAAAGGAAATTTCCTCATTTGTTGCACTTAAGGCAACTTGATGTATATATACATCTTTCAGTTGATTATCCAGCACATTTTTTTCCAGTAAAGCAAATAAATTGGGATTGGGTTCAAATGCGATAATAGTACTCTTCGGATAGAGTGCTTTAAAATAAAGTACCG
>CAZPBT010000151.1:2393-7753 GCA_964584555.1 uncultured Chitinophagales bacterium | reverse complement strand
AGTCGCCCCAGCAGGAATTTTCAAAAGCTCCTTCCAAACCTTTTGCTGAAAAGGCGTGCCATGCATATTGAGTGGCAACGAAAACTGTTTAAGCTCTTTATTAAAATAAGCCTGTAATTGTCTTGCCGCTTCTTTCGTAATGACATTTTCTTTGTCAGCTTTTTCCTGATTTTTATCCTGAAAAGAAATATACTCAATGCCATGATTGTTTGCGCCAATGCATATAGTACCGATTGGAGATGTAATATAGGAATGACAAAATAATTCGTCCACTTTTATTTTAAACTTTTGTAGTAGTTGAAAATATCACTAAGTGTCTTTTTAGGTTTGAATCCGAATGTTTTATCAAACGAACTTCCATCTAAAATAACAGGATATTTAAAATAGTTAATTAAGTAAGGTGGAAAGGTTTTCCATTTCAAGAAACGGGCAATACTTTCTGTAAGTTGAGGAGGAACAGATGGAATCTGTATCGTTTTACATCCCGAAGCTTTTACAGCATCTTGAAAAGCAATATAGTCTGCCGGGGCTACATTGTAAACACCGGGTTTGTTTTTTTCAAACGCCAGTTCAATAGCATCGCGCATATCATCAATATGAATAAATTGCATCAGCGGTGAAAACCCCCATAAGACAGGTGCTCGTTTTTCAGAAAGTAATAAAGAAAAAGTATTTCTGACACCGGGGCCTGCTATATTACAAGGACGCAAAATAGTAATATTGAGTTGTGGGTATTTATATAAATAAATGTTTGACAAATTTTCCAGCTCTACAGAATCTACTAAGTCCATGGTAAGTTCAGATGCTTTTAACGGTGTACTTTCATCCAGCAAGGAAGGATTATATGGCGAAGCACCATAAACAAAGTAGGAGGAGAGTACCAGTACTTTGGGTACGTTGTATTTTAATGCAAGATCAAACAGCTTGCGCGTGCCCATTACATTAGCATTATAACGAGAAAAACGGTTCATTTCATGTGCCGAAATACGACCTAGATGGATGATGCCTTCAAACTGATGTTCACGGAATATATCTTCAAAAATGCGCTTGTTAAAGTCTACCTTATATGTTTCTACCGGAATACCCAAATCCACTTTTTGACGAAAATCTACGGCTACTATCTTGTGATGAATTTTCAGTTTGTCGATTACTTTTTTTGCCAGCGCTCCTGCAGCGCCTGTTACTAACAATTTCTTTTTTGATTCCATACCGTGCTTATGATTTAGTTTTTTCTTTGCTGGATATTTTTTGTTGAACTGCTGCCTGCTCGCGATGAGTATGTCCACTTTGCATTAAGTTGTTGATTTCGTCTTTTACAAGATCTACTCTGTATTTAATATCATGTTCCTTATGTACATCATTGTCAAAATACATGGGAGCACCAAAATGCAAAACTACTTTTGATGGAAATATCCACGGTATAACCAAGGGTGCAACCGGCATTCCCAGTAGCTTAGCAAGCGGTTTAATATCGGCGTAAGAACGTATGGTTTCTTCCATGCCGACTACACTTACCGGAATTATCGGCGTTTTATGTTTCATTGCCAAATGCATAAATCCATTACCAAAACGCTGTAATTTGTATTTGTCTTTATATACTTTATTAGAGCCCCGTACACCTTCGGGAAATACGATGATTGCTTCTTCATTTTCCAGCATCCGCTCTGCATTAAGCATATCCCCGACAACGGCACCCATCGAATTGAGCCAGTTGCCAATAAAGGGTACAGTAGGCAAGAAACGTTCCATCATTGCTTTAGGAGCTCTCGGGCCGTTTGGATTACTCAGCATGGCATAGCCAATCAGCATGCCGTCAAACGGCAATTGCCCGCTGTGGTTGGCTATTATCAGACAGCGTCCTTCTCTTGGAATATTTTCAAGTCCGAAGGCTTCAACTTTATAGAACTGCTCATACAGGAATTTTGCAAAACGCATGCTGTTTTTCATATCTTTCATGTTGAATCCCCAGGCATCAAAACCATAAGAACCTACTTTATTTGGAAAAACGCGAACTTGTTCATCTACTTTGGACGTGTCAATAATTTTTTCAATAATATTTTTTTTCTTTTTTGCCATATTTATCCCGAAAATATTTGGATTGTAAAATAAGAGAACTTTATCTAAATTTAACCAAAAATCTTAAATGAAACGAAATCTCAACCTAAACTTTACAAAATTTCTTTTTGCGCTAGCTATACTAGTCAGTTTGGTTTCAGCCTGCAAGAAAGAAACAGTAAAAACAAATACGAATGAAGTAAAGTTATTGCAATCGGGATTGCTTACTAAAAAATACACGGAAGTTTGTTTTTTAATGACTCATAATTCGATGAACACTGCAGAACATAATTTTTATTGGCCCAATCAAACGCTATCCACTACGCATCAGTTAGAGCGTGGCGTACGCGGTTTTATGTACGATACTTATGATGACACAAGTGGAATTTGTAAAACATACCATATCAGTTCATTTTTCGGCAGTCGCAACTTAGCGGACGAGCTAAAAGAAATTAAACTATTTTTAGACTTATATCCCAATGAAATTGTATCAATAATATTTCAGAATGAAGGAGGAAATACACAATTACAAGCGGCAATAGACAGTGCAGGCTTGACAGATATGGCGTTTGTATATACCGGCACTTGGCCTACATTACAAGAGATGGTAGCATCGAACAAACGCATGGTGATGTTTGTGGAAAAAAATAAAACTCCGAGAGCTCCGTATCTTATGTATGCATGGAGTTTGGTATTTGATACTCCTTACACATTTAAGACCATCAGCGAATTTAATTGCAATCTAAACAGAGGTGGAGGTGGCAGTAAAGATTTGTACTTAGTCAATCACTGGTTGGGAAATTTCTGGAATTTGCCTGACAGCGGACAGGCATACTATGCCAACAAAAGAGCTGTATTAGGACACCGTGTACAAGATTGCTCACAAAAACGAAATCATTTTATTAATTATTTAGGCGTTGATTTTGTACATTTAGGAGATGCCATGGCTATTGTAGATTCTATTAATGGATATTAGAGTAATAAGTAATAAGTAAAAAGTAGTAAGTAGTGAGTATTAAGTATTAAGTAGTAAGTAGTAAGTAGCAAGTAGCAAGTAGCAAGATTTATTATACAATAAATAACTCAACACTAATTACAAATAACTAATCACCAATAACCAATCACCAATAACCAATAATCAATCACCTTGAAAAAAATTCGCGACATTTATTTACGTTTTATAAAACAGACTTTTCTTACTAATCGTTTTTTCTTGATTTGGTTTATTGCTGTAGTTTTTTTTATTATCAGTTTTTCTATTGAGCCATTGTTTGCTATTGGCAAACTGATATTGTTAATATTGTTTATTACCACATTGATAGATTTTTTATTGGTAAAATTATTCGATAAAAAAATCTCTTGCACACGCAAGATACCCGATGTTTTGCCGCTTGGTGATGAAACCGATATTTACCTGAATATAAAAAATGAACAAAATATATTAGTCCGACTGGAAGTAATAGATGAGCTGCCGGCAGAATTTCAGAAACGAGATTTTTCTTATAAATTTTCTTTAAGTGGTGATGAAGAAAAAGAACTGAAATATTCCATTCGCCCTTTAACTCGCGGTGTATATCATTTCGGAAATTGCAATGTTTTTGTTTCCAGTTTAATCGGCTTGGTACAGCATAAAATTATCTTTCCACTCGAAACGGAAGTTGGAGTTTACCCTTCCTCCATACAAGTAAAAAAACATGAATTATTATTGTTCAACAAGTTGCACTTAAATTTCGGCTTGAAGAAAATGCGCAAAATTGGACATAGCTATGAGTTTGAACAAATTAAAAATTATGTAGCAGGCGATGATATCCGCACCATAAACTGGAAAGCTACCGGCCGACGGCATCAACTGATGATCAACCAATATGGTGATGAAAAATCGCAGCAGATTTATTCGATACTGGATAAAAGCCGGGCAATGAATATGCCGTTTGATGGATTGAGCTTACTGGATTATGCCGTCAATACGACATTGGTAATTTCCAATACAGCCATACGCAAAGATGATAAGGCTGGAGTACTTACGTTTAATGAAAAAATAGGCAGTTTTGTAAAAGCCAATAAAAAACCGGGGCAACTAAAACTGATTTCAGAAACTTTATTCAGAGAAGAAGAAAGCAACTACGAAGCAAATTTTGAATTACTGTATAATGCAGTATCTCGGCTTATCAAACAACGCAGTTTAATCATTCTCTATACCAATTTTGAGAGCTATTACACATTAGAGCGCTACTTGCCGATATTGCGCAAGATAAACCATGCACATCTCTTGCTGGTTGTCGTGTTTAGAAATATTGAAATAGACCGATTCAGCTACGAGCATGCCGCGAATACACTGGAGATTTATCACAAAACTATCGGTAAGAAATTCATGTCTGAAAAAGAGAAAATGGTTAAAGAACTGGCGAATTACGGTATACAAAGCATTTTGACTTCACCCCATGAACTTTCGACACAAACCATAAATAAATATTTAGAATTTAAGGCAAGAGGCTGGATTTAGTTTAAGTGTCAACATTCAAAAATAGAAAAAGTCCGCCTGGGCGGACTTTTTTATCATGCAGCAAAAAAATTATGCGGTAGTGTCTTCAGTTTCCGCATCAGGTGCATTTTTCTTTACACTCTCAATGCCGTTCTCACGCGATGCCACACTTTCATACAATTCGCTGGTGCCAATCACTTGTCCGTTGCCGGCTTTCAGATTGAAAAACGGTTTGCCGTTGCTGGCTTCTTTACGATCATAACGACCGTCATCCGGTGCATTTTTCTTAACTGATTCAATACCGTTTACGCATGCCGCTTTAGTCGTATAAGCTTCGCTGCGCAAAATAGATTGCCCGTTGCCTGCCAGTAAATTAAAAACATACTGACCATCTTTTTGAGTTTTAATTACAAATTTTCCCATTTTATAAAAATTATATGTAGTGCAATATTAAACAAAATATTGATACAGCCTCTAGTTTTTTTATCTAAGAAAGGTGGATTATTGAAAATCTTGCGGATAGAAATTTACCTCGCCCTTGGCAGGAGTTATCATCTGCCATGAGCGGGTAGAGATCCCAAGATATATGGAATTTCTCCTCCTCATACTTCGTCGTCGGAATGACGTTGTAGTATTCGTCATCTCGAGCGGAGCGAGAGATCCCAAGATGCAAGGGATTCCTCTCTTGCCCTCGGCAGATGTATCATATAGCAATAGCAATATTAAACAAAATATTGAAACAGCCTATTGTTTTTTTTAGCTAAGAATAGTGGATTATTGAAAATTCGTTTTGGCTCAATCCAATATTCAAAAAACAAAATTT
>CAZPBT010000151.1:0-2293 GCA_964584555.1 uncultured Chitinophagales bacterium | reverse complement strand
AGTGGATTATTGAAAATTCGTTTTGGCTCAATCCAATATTCAAAAAACAAAATTTATTGTTTACCTTTATACGAAATCACTAAACAAAATAACAATTAAAATTTTTAAATAATTTCTACATGTCTGAAGCATATATCTACGACGCAGTGAGGACACCTCGAGGAAAAGGCAAGAAAAACGGTGCATTATATGAAGTTACCCCCACCGACCTCTTAACCCAAGTTTTAAAAGCAGTTAAACAACGCAATAATATTGATACCACGTTAGTCAACGATGTCATTATCGGTTGTGTAACTCCCATAGGCGATCAGGGAGGAAATATTGCAAAAACGGCTGTGATGATGGCCGATTATTCGGAAACGGTGCCGGGCTTCCAGCTCAACCGCTTTTGTGCCTCCGGCTTGGAAGCTGTGAATTTGGCAGCCATGAAAATTCGCTCCGGCTGGCAGGATTTGGTCATTGCGGGTGGTGTGGAGAGCATGAGCCGCGTACCGATGGGCTTTGACGGTGGTGCCTGGGTGTTGGATATGCGGGTGAACAGCCATACTGATTTCGTGCCGCAAGGTATCAGTGCAGATTTGATAGCCACACTCGAAAATTTTTCTCGAGAAGACTGTGATCAGTATGCATTGCGCTCGCAGCGTTTAGCCGGAATTGCAAAAGCCGAAGGCCGTTTTGCAAAGTCGCTGATTCCTGTTTTGGATATCAACGGGCTGACTATATTGAGTGAAGATGAATACAATCGCCCAGATACCACGATGGAGGGTTTGGCTTCATTAGCACCCGCATTTCAGATGATGGGAGAGATGGGATTTGATGCCACAGCTTTGAGTAAATATACGGATTTGGAAAAAATCAATCACGTTCATACTCCGGGCAATTCGAGCGGTATTGTAGATGGTTCAAGTGTGGTGGTAGTAGGCTCAAAAGCCATAGGAGAAAAATTCGGGATAAAACCCAGAGCCAGAATAGTGAGTATTGGGTTGACATCAACAGAGCCGACGATTATGCTTACCGGTCCCGGGCCGGCTTCAAAATTAGCTTTGGCAAGTGCCGGTATGACTATCAACGATATTGATTTGGTAGAAATGAATGAGGCATTTGCATCGGCAGTATTGCGTTTGCAACGCGACCTAAATGTGCCGGATGAAAAACTGAATGTAAACGGTGGTGCTATTGCATTGGGACATCCGCTGGGGGCTACCGGAGCTATGATACTGGGTACACTATTGGATGAATTAGAGCGAACAAACAAATCAACAGGGTTGGCTACACTTTGCGTAGGCGGCGGCATGGGTATTGCGACTATTATAGAACGAGTGTAAGTTAGTTGGCAGTTGGCAGTTTTTGAGTTGGCAAAAGTTTCATAATTATTATTCAACAATAACCATTCATTGTAAAAAATCATGTTTTTTTATGATTTTTTTGGTATTATATTTGTATAATTTATTATCATGAAGGGTTTGCTTTATTTTGTTTTTTTATCTATTACTTTTATTGTGAAAGCACAAGATACTTTATATTACAAACAGTTGGAAGATACGATTGCTTGTGCAATGAAAGAAGCTAAGTATTACAAGATTATTGATACATCAGATTTTCCTATAGAAGTTAAAACATATAGTATTGATAATAGAATTATTACGAATGAAGATTTTAGTTCTTTGGCTCCGTTGGTTAAAGACGGTAAGTATGAAGCTTATTTTGAAAACGGCAAGATACATATTGTAGGTTATTATTAGAATAATTTGAAGGATAGTATCTGGATGGTGTATAATAGTGAAACAGGGTTATTAGAAGAAAAAGCTAATTTTAAATATAATTTAAGACAAGGTGTGTCTAATATTTATGATGCAAATGGTAATTTAAGTAAAGCAGAGATATATAGTAAAGATGTTTCTGTTAGTTCAACTTGCTATGATACTTTGGGGCACATCGTAAAATGTGTAGTAGATAGTAGTGAAGAAGATATAGTAGTAGATTTTACTAATGTAGAAACAATGCCTACTTATCCCAGTGGAATACCAAATTTAATGAATTTTTTAGTAAGAAGAATTAATTATCCTAAAGATGCAAAAGAGAATGGGTTAGAAGGGAAAGTTATTGTGAAATTCTATATTGATACAGATGGCTCTGTAAAAAATCCGGTAATTATTAAAGACGGAGTTGGAGGCGGATGTGCGGAAGAAGCTTTAAGAGTTGTTAGAATGATGCCCAAATGGACTCCTGGTACACAAAAAGGCAAACCCGTAAAAGTCTATTACACAATGCCAATTTTTTTTAAATTAAAAAA
>CAZPBT010000150.1:0-7764 GCA_964584555.1 uncultured Chitinophagales bacterium | reverse complement strand
AAGAAATTTAT
Source organism: uncultured Chitinophagales bacterium (assembly GCA_964584555.1). Lineage (GTDB taxonomy): Bacteria > Bacteroidota > Bacteroidia > Chitinophagales > JADIYW01 > JADJSS01. The sequence continues at coordinate 7,753 of CAZPBT010000150.1, read as the reverse complement.
TTTCCGGGCAGGTACTATGTCTGGCTTAAATTTCTATACCAACCCAAATGCGAATGAAACCAGCTACAAGCGCGTATCAATCGGGAGCGGTCTTGGTGCTGAGTTGGGCTACAGGGTACACAAACTCCTCGTGGTAGAAGCCAACTATTATTATTCCATTTTTAAAAACAAAGTAAGCCCGGATAATATAAATGTAGTATTCAGCAAATTAAAATTAAAACAACAGCATCAGATGGTTTCTTTCACGCTGAATATTGATATTTATAAAAATGCAAAGACCAGAATTTATGCCGGTACGGGTGCAGGCTTTTCTATAAATGCTGAACAATATATCCGGTTTATTCCCGGTACTAATACGGCTGCCGAAATTGGCGAACGCAATTATTTCAAGTTTATCGCACCCGTTCATTTCGGTATGGACAGTTATATAAAAGACAAAGTAGTTTTAGGCACGAGGATAAATACATTTATCTGGGGCGATAAGAAACCATTCAGAAGTTTAAACTTGTTCATGTCGCTGGGCATGCGTTTTTAAAAACGATATTGTACATTTCCTTTCGTAAACGCTTCAATTATAGTTGCATATTTGCATAAAAATCCTTATTTTTAGAAAAAACGATTTTATGACTGATAATGAGATAACTCTTATAAAAGAAATTACAAAAGTAACTTTACAAATCCGTAGCGAATATCCCGAGGTATATGCCAAGCTCGAAGAGATGCCAATTACAGTCCCGAACAGCACGGCAGGCTCAGTAAGAATTAAAGATTTACAGGATTATTTAGATTCTCTTTATCAAATCAAGAAAGAATTCGATATCAACCGCAATATTGAAACTGAATAAATTTTTTACCTGCAATACTTATCAAAAGCAGATTTGGCATCCTTATAACCTAGTGTATTTGCTTTTGCAAAATCTATACAGGCATTATTGAGGTCATTTTTAGCAACATAACACATGCCTCTGTAATAACAGGCTTCTGCATTTGAATTTTCATATAGCATACAGGTTGTATAATCTACGATAGCGGCATCATAACGCTGCATTTTGTAGTATAAATCTGCACGAGCTGCGTATAATTTGGGTTCTGTATTTTGCAGTTTTATCGCTGCCGAATAATCTTCTATTGCACCGCTATACTCTTTGAGCCACTCTTTGCATTTTGCCCGGCTGGACAGCGACAAACTGTGATCCGTTTTTTTTTGCAGAACCTGTGTATAGGCAACAACTGCGCCCAAATAATCTGCGGCGGCCTGTTTGCAATAGGCAAGACAGTACAACGGCTTCCAACTTTCAGGCTGGAGGTTTACTGCTTTCTCTGCAGTTTGCAAAGCACTCTTCATATTGCCTTGTGCAGATAATATCCATGCTTTCAGCAAGTAAAAATCAGCATTCGCTTTATCTTGTTTTATTGCTTTTTTGATGAGTGCCAGAGCGGGCTCATAATTTTTATTGGCAAAATATTGTTGCGCCTGTGTATAATAAACAGAAGTATTACCTGCTTCAGCAGTTTTAAAAGGCAGTAAAAATTCAAAATTATTTCCTGAGGAAATGGTGTCTTGAGCCACGGACAAGGAGACACCAAAACAGTTTATAAATAATATAAATATTATCTTATCCAAAATTACACTATTGTGTTTTTAAAAATTAAATTAGAAAAATAGAAAAATTTATTCCATTTACTCTTTATCGTCTGCTTCTTTTTTGTTCTTGCCTTTATCTTTTTCTACTTTTTGTTTCACGGCATCATTTTCTTTCAGTTCTTTGGATATTACGTTATACGGTCCTTTAATAATGGTTTCATTTCCTTTCAAACCTTCCAGCACTTCGATATATTCATTATTCTGGATTCCTGTTTTTATATATCGGATCTTGGCTTTTCCGTTATCGTCAACATAAACCAGTTCCAAGGTTTTAGTTGTACCATTGATAACAGTATCTTTCGTAGTTACTGCCTGAATGGGTACTGCTATTACGCTTTCTTTTGTTTTGGTTCTGATACTTACGGTAGCAGACATACCCGGTAAAAAAGGCTTAGCTGTTTCTGTCAATAAATCCTGGTAGGAGGATAATAAAATTCTGATTTTCACCACGAAATTGGTGGACTGATCCGTACTTAATACAGAACTTGCACTTGCTCCTTTAGATGTATTGGCTACTTCTGTAACTATGCCCAAAAATTTGCGGTCTAAGTAAGCATCTACCTCTACTTCAGCCGTATCGCCAACCTTTACTTTTATAATCTCACTCTCGCTAACATCTACACGCACTTCCATATATTCGAAGTTAGCAATGCGCATCATTTCCGTTCCGCTCATTTGTAAAGTACCTACTACTTTCTCGCCTTGTTTTACGTTCAGCAGAGAAATTATACCATTCATCGGAGCATAAATTGTGGTCTTGCTCAAATTAATGTTTGCCTCTTTTTTTATGGCTTGTGATGCTTTCATGGAATAACCCGCTGCCTCTGCATTATGTTTTGCAGCCTCTACATCAGCTTTTGCCGAGTTTAATGCTGTTTCCGCATTCTGATATTCTGCTTTTGAAATGATTTTTTTATTGTACAATTCTTTTGTCCGGTTGAAAGTATTCAAAGCATTATTATATTGTGCTTGTGCCTGTGCAATACGCGATTTTGCCGTTGATAACTGCGATTGCATATTATCGATATTGGCTTGTGTTTGTTCTACATTAGCCTGATAGCTTTCCGGTTTTATACGGGCAAGTAATTTGCCTTTTTGAACCACATCGCCTTCTTTTACATTCAGCTCTATAATTTCACCTGACACATCTGAACTTATTTTCACTTCTTCTTCCGGATAAATTTTGCCGCTTGCCGTTACCGTTTGAACAATATTGCGTGTACTTACCTTCTCTAACTCCACCTCTTTTGATTTGTTCTTATTTTTGTTCGAGCCAAAAATAATTCCGGCAATGACAGCAACGATAGTCAATCCGATGAGTGTATATAATAGTTTATTGCTTTTCATTTTATTCTGTTTATTACAATTCTATTTTTTTACCTTGATAAAAATCCAGCACTTTGCTGTTAAATAAATACTCGTATTTCGTTTGTATGAATTTAGATTCTGCATTCAGTAAGTTTGTCTTGGCTATATTAGTTTCCAGCAAGTTGATCATACCTGCATCCCAGCGTTCCATGGCAAAATCATAAGATTTTTGTGCAGTTTCAAAATTCTTCTTAGCCGCATTGTAGTTATCTATAGATGCCAGTGTTTTGAGATATGCCTGTGCAATGGTATTGTATAACGTTTGTTCCTCCATTTGTTTTTGGAAGCTTGCAACTTGCGTTTGTAATTGTGCTTGTTTTATAGAAGTTTGCACGCGGTACTGACTGAAAATCGGGATATCAAGACTTAAGCCCAATGCATAGTTCAGGTTTTGATTCAATTGTTTGAAATAAGGAATTTTGGATTGTTTATAGCCGGATTCCGGAATCAACACACGCTGAAATGTACCCTCTACAAAACCTACAGCCGTCGTATTTCCGGTAAGATATTGTTGTGTATTTTTATTTTGCGTAGACATGAATGTATTGATATTGGAAACAAATTTCAAAGAGGGATAATAGGCAGTTTTGGCTATATCTACAGCCTTTTTCGATGACTCGATTTTCAGTTCTGCACTTTTAATCTCCGGACGGATACCCAAGGCTGCCTGATAAATATTTCCTAAAGCAGCAGGTGCAGCAATCATAATATCATCGGGAAGCTTAGGCGTTTTTATCTTAATATCTTTTGATAAATCGAGTTGCATAATTTGTTTAAGATTGAGATAAGCAAGCATTAGTTGATTGTTTACTTGCGAAATAGCCAAATCTTCATTCGTCAGCTGAGCCTCAACATCTACTAAATTTTTTTCTGCAGAAGTACCCGCTTCTATCATATCTTTTACTTGCTGATATTGCTCTTGAGTTTGAGCATACTGGTTTTGAGCCTGTGTAAGTTGTTCTTGCGCATTCATAATATTGAGAAATGCAGTCAGAATCTGAAGCTGGATATTGGTTTTTAATACTTCCTCATCCAGTTTTAGCGTTTGTATATCAATGTTTGTTTTTTCTATATTATGCTTGTATGCCAAACCGTCAAATACAGGTTGAACAATATTTAAACTATAATCCTGATAGTTGATTGCTTGTTTTTTATATTGTGACGTATAAAAATCATAGTTATTGCCAAAACGAAGGTTGTAATTAGTGGATGCACTGATGTTCGGTGTGAAATTATATTTATATTGCTTTAAATTAACTTGCTGAAGGTCAATATTTAAATCACTTTGTTTTAATTGTAAATTATTCTCTAAAGCGTAATCGATACATTTTTTCCAATCCCATGTTTCTTGAGCCCGAACATGATGAATATGCAGTACTGACAAGATAAGGGATAAATACAAGATTTTCAGATGATTTCCGGACATGGTATATGGGTTGCAGATTTTATGCATATATTACAGCGTAAAAGTACATTTTCTACACCTATCTTCAAATAAGCACGCTCTTGATTATGATAAATTATGAAGAATTATTTATGAAAGAAGCTTTAAAGCTGGCAAATCGGGCTTTTGAAGAAGATGAAGTGCCAGTTGGTGCGGTTATCGTATTTGGGCAACAAATAATTGGGAAAGGGTATAATCAGGTAGAAAAGTTAAATGATCCGACTGCACATGCTGAAATTCTGGCTATTACTGCTGCCTGCAATTTTCTGGGAACCAAATATCTGGACAAATGTACGCTCTATGTAACACTTGAACCCTGCATGATGTGTACGGGTGCCATTCGGGAGGCACAGGTACAAAAAGTAGTTTTTGGTGCAAGCGACAATTCACATAAGAAATCACAACCCAATCTATTTGAGCTGCAAGGCGGTATTTTAGAAGATGAATGCAGCTCATTGATAAAGCGTTTTTTTAAATTGAAACGATTATAATAACCAACGATTTCATTATGTTTTTCAAATTCGTAATTGACTGCATTATTGGCATTTATTTTGTTATTTAGTTTTCGTAAACTTTTATTAACTTCAAAAAAAATAATCAGCATGAAAAAACTATTTCTAATGTTTGCTTTGGTATGCCTTGCCAAGGCTAAAATTTTTGCAGGTGGCCCGGATGATGTCTTAGGTACCTGGCTTACCGGAGAAAAAGACTACAAAATTCAATTAACTAAAAATGCAGCAGGTGAAATTGAAGGTCATGTCGTATGGATGGCAGAACCTAATGACAAAAACGGAAAGCCCCGTACGGATGTTGACAATGATGATCCGGCGTTGCGTTCTCGCCCCGTAATGGGCTTAAGAGTAGTTTGGGGATTTAAATATGTGGCGGCTAATAAGGATTACGAAGACGGCAAAGTTTACAAAAAAGGGAATATTTACTGTGGTAAAATGCAGCTAAATCCTGATGGAACATTGAAATTGACAGGCTACATCTGCAAAGTTTCATTTTTGAAAAAGAAAGACACTTGGACGAGAGTAAAGTAAAATAAAAAGAAATTTTACCAATAAAAAAAACAGCGCCAAAAAAATTTTGGCGCTGTTTTTCTTTTGTAGTTTATTTATTTAGAATTTAAAGTTTGATGGAAACACCACCTTCGATTAAGCTTTTGCCATAACCGAATTCTGTGTAAACACCGATTTTTTCATTGAAGAAGTATTTAAGACCAAATTGAGGACCTGCAAACAACATACCTCCTACGCTACCAGTGCCGGTTGGGAAACTTACCGCAAGGCCAGTACCTACATTTAAGCCTGCATATACGTCTAATTTATCTGCAATAGCCACTCCTTTTTTATCACCGATTAGCTGCATAAAGTGGAAATTGGCAACTACACCAAATGGTATATACATTACACCACCTCCGCCAAAGCTGTGATATGAACGTCCACCTATGCCTGTAACTAAGCCTACTCCTACATAATCATGCACACCAAACTCTAATTGAATGGGTAATGTACCAGAATACCAAAATGCTCCATAATAGTAACCTCTTCCACCATATCGGTAAAAACCTCCTTTGCCGAATGCTCCTAAATAAGAAGACATACCCAAGCCTATAGATAATGTTTTAGAACCTTTACCTTCAAATGCTTTACCGCCGGAAGATTTACTTTTGCCTTTCGCAGTTGGTGCATACATGTTCATCGTTTCCATGTTCAAGCCTAATTCTCCGGCTGTGGATGTAGCGTATGCGAATATCAACATCAACGCTACTACTAATTTTGTTTTTTTCATAATTGTAATTTTTTTTCAAAGTTAAGAATAAAATATGCGCATTATATACCGAATTCTAAGTAAAAATGACCGAATACTCATTTATACTTTTTCAATCACTACAGCACTTGCTCCTCCACCTCCATTACATATTCCTGCAGCACCTATTTTACCGCCTTTTTGGTTTAATACACTAATGAGTGTGCAAATGATTCTGCAACCTGAGTTACCAATGGGATGTCCTAATGAAACTGCGCCGCCAAATACATTTATCTTATCATGAGTGATATTCATTTCTTTCATATTGGCTAATGCAACTACCGCAAAGGCTTCGTTAATTTCAAAGAAATCAACATCTTCTAAAGTTTTTCCGGCACGTTGCAAGGCTTTAGGTATGGCTTTGGATGGTGTTGTCGTAAACCATTCCGGATCTTGAGAGGCATCGGCATACCCGATTATTTTTGCCAAAGGAGTTAAGCCTAATTCTTTTACTTTTTCACCACTCATCAATACTACTGCACTCGCTCCGTCATTTATCTTTGATGCATTGATGGCTGTAATCGTACCTTCTTTATCGAATGCCGGTTTTAGTGTGCTTACTTTTGCTTCGTCAAATTTTTTGTATTCTTCATCCTCACTAATCACGACATCTCCTTTGCGCGAGGCAATAACAACAGGCACTAATTCGTCTTTAAACCAACCGTTGGCATACGCTTCTTGTGCTCTTTTGTAAGCGGCAATGGCATAATCATCCTGTTGCTCCCTGGTGAAATGATAATGCTTGGCACAAATTTCTCCGGCTGTACCCATCATATATTTTTTATACGGGTCTTGTAAGCCGTCTCTTACAATGGCATCTAATATTTCTCCGTTGCCATAGCGAATGCCTGTTCTGCCGCTTGGCAAATAAAATGGTGCATTGCTCATGCTTTCCATACCACCTGCTACGACCACATCAGCCTGACCTAATTGAATGGCTTGTGCACCCAACATCACGGTTTTCATGCCCGAAGCACATACTTTGTTTATGGTAGTACATGGCGTTTTGGTATTAATACCGGCAGCAATAGACACTTGCTGTGCAGGGGCTTGTCCTACATTGGCTTGCAATACATTGCCCAATATCACTTCATCTACTTGGTTGCCGTCTATTCCGGCACGTTTCATAGCTTCAGTTACGGCAGTTTTCCCTAATTCTACTACATTAACGCCACTCAACACACCGCCCAAACTGCCAATGGGTGTACGTGCCATAGCTACAATAAATACTTCTTTCATTAGAATTTAATTTTACTACAAAATTACTAATAAAAAAAAGCAAAAAAATACCTTTAATTCAGGATGTGCAAAAGAATAGCGTTTTACAACCTATTATGCAGATAAACCACATAGATGAATAGCAATTTATAACCTAAGTTCGGGATAAACGTTTCAATTTAAAAATAGTTGATTTTTTATGTAGAACCACCTCCTTTTAATTCCTCCACCTTATTAAAGTGGAGGAAAAAATTAGCAATCAAATA
>CAZPBT010000149.1:0-7801 GCA_964584555.1 uncultured Chitinophagales bacterium | reverse complement strand
CCCCAGAGTAACCCTCTTAGTATCCATACTGATTTTGCACTTTCATTTTGCATATGTTAGTAAATTATAATAAGACTATAATTAGGTTTATTGCATCTAACGGATTAGTATACACGCGGTCCCGCCGCATGGAGGCAGCCAAAGTTACCGTTTTATTTTAATTTTCATAGCAGTCAAAAGTGAAAAAATAAATCCGGATCGGCGGGATCGTGTGTATACAGTGTTGGTGGCGGTTTTTATTCTCCAGTTTTCTTTACTTCATCAAGAATTCCTGAAAAGAAGGATTTAGCTTCTTTAAGTTTAGTTATAGCATCAGGAATATTGTATTTAAAAACTGATTGAATAATATTTTCAATTTTTACTATTTTCTGTGTACTAAACTCAATTACATCGTCTATTTCTTCCCTGTATTTATCACTTTTAGTAGTAAAAAATAATGCTATTAAAAATAACGAAATAAATAGTATTATGAAAGGAGCAAACATATTTACAGTTTTCGCCACTTTGGATATCGGCTCAATATTTGGAACGGAATTTAGAAGAGCTGAATGAAAGCTATAATAAATGAAATCAAAATATTCAATAGGGGATTTAATTAAAAAGTTGGTTGGATTCAATTTATACAGTGTATAATTTATCAATGATATTAAGAATATTGAGAAAAACATTGTATATAAAATTTGCAGCATCGAAAACATCATATATATTCTTTGTTGCTTAAATTCGTTTAATCGATTTGATATAAAACTTAAAACTTGGTGACTTATAACCAATTGTTCAATTGAATTTACTTTTTTTGTTTCAATTTTTGCTTCATCCGTTTCTCCTGATTCAATAAACTCATTGTATTCTTTTACAGCCTTATCAGAAGGATCTTCAAATTCTTTATTCTTGAATGACAAAAGATATAAATTAATTCGAAACATTCTAATGGGGGCAAATGCTAGCCTAATCCTTTCATAGAAATGATACAGCACTATTAAAATGAATGAAAATAAACTAAAAAGTAATAAAATTTGTCTGGATGAATAAATTATAAACAAAACGCTTATAGAAAATGCACTTAATTTTAAAAGATTTGATTTAAGTAAAATTAGATGATTTAATATGCTATTTAGATAAGCATACATAAAAATCCAATTTTTTTTATAATAAAAGAATTTGGGGATTTTCCATAAAAACAATTTTGGAAGACGCCAAAAAATTACTATAATTGGATAAATGAGAAAATATCCCAAATTGATAAAAAATCTTTTTGAACCTACGACATACCAGAGAATCGCAATTATAAAACAATAAAAAGCAAATCTGTAGTTTAACATCCAATGATCCTGTAGATCTAAATTTTTAAAAAGTTCTCTTTCAATATCCAGAATAAAGATCTTAATAAACACAAGTATCCACAGAATTGTGCAGATGAATTCTTTAATAAGTTTTTTAAAGTTTATTTTAAATAGGCTCATGCATTACTTTATATAGATTTTCAAGAAATAATCGCCACCAACGTTTTGCGAATAGACGTAGGCGGGCTTTCGAAGCTTCCTGTGTCTATACGCACAAATGTTTATTTAAAGATACAAATGTTTTATTCCCTCGTCAGCCCGCTTACGTTTATTTGCTGTTATAACGTCGTTGCCGCCACACAGTAGATTTAGTTCCATGGTCCGTTATGCGAAACATTTATTATTGAATCTCCGCGTTGTCGAAAAAGTCCTCCCGATAGCCCTAACCAAATATTTCCCTTATTGTCTCCCAAAATACTTTGTATGCCGTAACCATAAGGCATTAAGTCTGCTCTGTTTGTTTTACTGAACAGGGTAAAATTTTTTCCGTCATAGCGATACGCTCCTAATTTATTTGCACCAACCCAAATATTTCCTTTGCTGTCCACACATATAGCATAAGTGTCGTTTTTGGTAAGCCCTTTTATTGTTTGAAATTGGGTAAATGTTTTACCGTCAAATTTGGTTAGCCCGCCGTCTCCGGTTCTTTCATTTTTGTTGGGATTGTCCTGCTCCGCAACCCTTGACCCGAACCAAAGATTTCCTTGCTTGTCCTCTTGTATTACCTGAACACCATTGGAAGCAAGACCATCATTTTTTGTGTAGTTAGTAAACGATTTTCCATCGTATTTACAAACGCCATAACCCTCGCGGGCAAACCAAATATTCCCTTGCTTATCTTCAATTATTTCAGTCACCCAATTTGCTATTGATTGATAAGGCAATAACTTAATGTCGGGATTTGGAATGGAAAAAGTTGAAAAGGTTTTGCCATCATACCTGGAAACTCCACCCCATGTTCCAACCCAAAGAATGCCTTTTTTATCAATTAGCAATTCGGAAACCGTGTTATTAACAAGTCCGTTTTTATCAGTAAAGTTGGTAAATGTTTTACCGTCGTATTTCGAAAGTCCGGAATGTGTGCCAAACCAAATGTTTCCTTGTTTGTCCTCAGCAAAACTGGTTACTATATTTCCAACAAGTCCGTCTTTCGTTGTCAGAAAAGTAAGTGACTTCCCATCGTATTTTGCCGCTCCGTTATTTATTGTTCCAAACCAAAGACTATTTTTTGAATCTTCGAATATATCTACTACATATTCTGAAATCTGGGAGTCTTTTGGTTGCGTTTGCTCGGCAGTCTTTTTGTCCTGCGTGTTTGTCTGCGAATGACAAGAAGAAGTCACAGTCACGAACGATATTAAAATGACGTCAGCTATTATTTTTAAACGGGAAATATTCATAGGTTTAGTCTACTTGTTGCTATTAGTCGGTCTGTCCGCGGCAATGCGTTATAACGGTTTCGGGCTTGGCGAAGGTGGCGATTTTCACCACAAATGTTGATGCGGAGAACCAAACTTTGATTAACCACAAATGTGCCTGCGGAGAACTGAACCGCCACTTTTGCCAAACCCGTGTTAGCGGCTGTTATACTCTGTCCACGAAGCACAACTGTTGGAAGTTCGCAGGCAAGTTGTCCGAGAAGATTTACATTCATAGCTATGTCCTTTCGTGTCAGCATTATTTTCTTAGAACTATTGTGTCACGTTTAATGTCTGAATACAACCTTGAATGTGCTATTTTAAACCGAAACTGCTTTAAGAAATATTCTCTAAGAACTTTCACTTGGTTTTTTCCAAGTCGTGGGTCAATTGTGTAGTCAGTAGTAAATTGAGTGATGTCAGTATCAACTTTGAAGGTTGTATGTTCTTTCTGTTTAGAATGAGGAACTACAACAATTCTAATTTCGTCCTCGTAGAGGAATGATTTTCTTTTTTTCAACAGCAAACGAATTTGCTGGTCGCCAATTTTTTTGTCTTCTATTTCTTTAATCAATGCTTTAGTGTCAAAACTAATTTTGTAAAACTCATTTGTCGTTTGATAATTCACCTTTCCAATATAAACATCGCAATCTTTAATGTTGTCAAGGAATGAGTTTAATAGCTTTTCAGTTTCAAAAGTCAATCTTACTCCGTCTTCTTTTGGTGCATAAACTTTCCAGTATGCTTCACTACTAAGTGTCCCTGAAACGCAAACGGAAAAGATGTTGTCCTTTGCTGGAAGGGTTACTTTTTTGCCGTCAATTTGAAAATCTCTTTCAAGGAAAAATTTTTCAAACGGGTCTGCCCACTTTGTCGGGTTAACAAAAGTGAAGTTCTTTGAGTTTAAATTTTCAATAAATCTTTCAAGGTTTGTAAAACGGTAAACCCTTTTATAGTCCTTTAAAAATTTGTCTCTCGTTATATTGATAAACTTTACTGCCATTTATTGTCTGTTTGTCTTATGCACTTTAGGTTGATGTTTTCAGTGTCGCCAAATAATAGCCGCTAACGGTTTGCGGCTTGGCGAAGGTGGCGATTTTAACCACTAAACTTCATACGAAGAACCACACTTCAATTATACGAAAAATTGTCTTACGAAGCACTGAACCGCCACTTTTGCCAAACCGCTGTTACCAGCTGCCCTTCTTATCTGTCAAGTGTTGAACGGTCGATTTGTTGTAATGTCTGCGTGGGAGAAAGCACACTCTTTTGCAATTTTTGGTCTGTGGGTTGACTTGTGCGAATTGCAAATGTGTGTGCTTTGTGCTGTTGGAAAATAATTCACTTTTTTCTTGTCGGTTTCGTATTTGTCCGTAAATTTGTCCGTGTCCGTAAAAATGTCCGCAATATGATAAATGTAAAGTTCTACCTAGATAAAGCCGATAAAAGTAAAAGGTTTCCGATACACCTTGTTATTAGGCAAAAAGATGTCCAAGTAAAAGTTGCGACTGGCGAAAAGATTCTGAAAAAAGATTGGGATAACAAAAACCAAGTTGTCAAAGAGTCGGAATACACTTATAGGTCGATAAATAAGTTCTTGTCGTTTTTAAAGCAAGAAGTTGAAAAATATTTTGATGCCGTTCCACATTCTCACTTTACTGATAGGAAAGTCAAAGAGAAGATTTTGTCTTTAGTAAATAGTCGAAAAGTGAATACCGATGTAAAAATGGTCTGCGAAGATTCTGCTGAATACGAAGGCAAAACAAAAACTACTTTTGTCGATTTGTTTGCTGGAGCTGGCGGATTTAGTGAAGGTTTTTTGCAAGCGGAACATGGAAATAGATATTATGATTTTTTGTTGGGAAGTGATATAAATGAGAATTGTGAATTAACTCACCTAGCACGTTATAATTATCAACTCGGAATGGATGCGGAATTTTTACGTCAAGATATTACCGAGCCAGATTTTTTAGATAATTTATTAAAGAAGCTAAAAGGTCAACAAGTAGATGTTGTTTGTGGCGGACCACCTTGTCAAAGTTTTAGTTTGGCAGGTAAACGAAAAAAGTTTGATAAGAAAGATGATTTGTTTGCTCATTATTTGAATGTTATCCGTGTGTTACGTCCTAAGTATTTTGTAATGGAAAATGTAAAAGGAATTCTTACAAAAGAAGGTGGGAAAATAAAGGAAATGATTTTGCAGGAAATCAAATCAATTGTAGATTTGAAAGAGTTCCATCAGTTAATCTTCTTTTTAGCCAAGCTTAGAAAAGCAGAAAGAGAAAAAGTATTTACATTAGATTGCTACAATTTGCGAATGCAATTTGAATCAGCAAACGAAAAGGAATTAGAGAAGTTAAGAGAAAATTATATTCAGATTATTGAAAACAAATTCCGTTTATTAACTCCTAAAATTGCTGATTACAAAACAAGTAAAACAGATGTAAATATTAATACTATTCGTCACGGCTTTAATTTGCTAAAGCGAAGCAAAGAATTGGCTTATGTTAGAAAGAAAGTGATTTTAGAAAAGGCTCATAGTGATTTGGATAATGATTTTTTCGCTGAAAAATTTGATTCCTTTTTAACTTCAATAGAGTCGGATTCAATAATAGAGCAAATACACGAAGCATTTAATAATTTAAAACCTGCAAAAACATTTCAAAATGAAATTGCCGAAATTATTTCAGCATTAGAAATTTATAATTATTCTTTTGAGGAATGTATTCAAGGGTTACAACCATTTGTTAAAGCATTAAAAGCTGAAAAAGAATTTGAAGAGATTTTGTCACATATTAGATTATATAATATAGACCAGCCCTTTGTCGCCTTAGCCTCAAATTATGGCGTTCCGCAAAACCGTGAAAGAGTTTTATTTATTGGCTGCCGTAAAGACCAGAAATTAGTTAAAGTTGTTCCACCAACTGTTAGCGATAAAGAAAAAGTTACAGTTTTTGAAGCATTGTATGATTTAGATTTTGTTGGTAATGATGAAGAAAAATTTAGTTATGAGACAATTGATTTAAAGTCGAGATACAATGGCACAACTGAAAAAATGAAAGCTCTAATTAAGAAGAGAAATATTGACGGAAAGCCCGATGATAAAAAAGGCTTAACATATGCTGAATGGTCTAAAAAAGGTCGTTTAAATGGGAGATTCGCTAATTCTAAAAATCCTTTTTATGTAAGAAGTTTTGAAGAACTTGAAAACACATTAACTCACATTGTTGCTCCATTGCACAACCACAAAACAAGTAAACAAAATGATGATGTTGTAAAACGATTAGAAGTGATTTTAAATACTGGAGATTACGATGCAGCTAAAAAGCAACTTAAAAAAATTGGTCTTGATTCAGAGAAACGTAATTACAATGTATTAAAACCAGATTCACAAAGTCCGACTGTAATGACAATACCGGATGATTACATCCATTTTTCAAGTCCAAGAGCTTTAACGGTTCGAGAAATGGCAAGATTGCAGTCCTTTGATGATTCATTTGTGTTTCAAGGAAAGCGTTCAACAGGTGGCAATAAACGTAAATTTGAAGTGCCACAATTTACATTAGTAGGTAATGCAGTTCCTCCGTTAATGGCTCGTGCTGTTGCGTTAGAAATATTAAAAAATATAAAGTAGTCATTGATGAGGCAATTAACCACCCTTGAAATAAATAGGATAAAACTTCTAACTGAAAAATCTGTTGAACTTTGTCTGATAGAACCAACTGGAACTGGGCTTGAAAAGTCTATTATGGATGCTACAGGTTCGGTACGAACCTATTTAAAAGCCAATAATATTCACGATTTTGAATTACAGAAACAAGGTCAAGAAAGTAAAATACAAATTACTTCATTTTTAATCTCGTCCGATTCATTAGTAAATTCAGTCGCTTCATTGTATCGTCCAAACACTAAAAAGGGTGATCCAAGAATCTGGTTTAAAGGATTAGGTGCGTACTCAAAGTCAAATGATATTTTAGGGATAATTGCTTTTGAAGGTAATTTGTATGTTTTGAATATTACTCAACTTGATTTACACAAGTTAATTGAAAGTAAAATATCGAATCCTCTTCAGGATTTGGTTAATGAAATAAATCAAATTTCTAATGAAGTTGCTGAAGAACTATTGATTCTTTTAAATAAAATTGCTGCGAAAGGACCAGTTCCTGCAATGTTACAAGCCGATACTGCAATTGGAAGAACACTTGAAACACTTTTAGGAATTGATATAAATTCGTCAAAGAAACCAGATTACAAAGGCATTGAATTAAAGTCGTATAGAGATAAAAGAGGTAATCGAAAAAATCTGTTCGCTCAAGTTCCAGATTGGAATTTAAGCAAGTTCAAAAGTTCTGCCGAAATCTTAAATGCTTTTGGATATAGTCGGGGAGAAGATTTTAAATTGTATTGCACAGTTTCAACACTTGTCAGGAATTCTCAAGGTTTGAAGTTGAAAATGGATAGTGAAATTAGTCAGCTTATTGAAAATTCTGATAAATCTAGTGTTGGTGATTTTATTGTTTGGGGATTAGAAACATTACATAAGCGTCTGCTTGAAAAGCACAATGAAACTTTTTGGATTGCTGCCGATTCTGTCACGATTGGCGGAAAAGAACATTTTCAATACAAAAAAGTTGAGCACACAAAAAAGCCAATTGTTTCTCAGTTTGATATTTTGTTAGAGCAAGGAATTATTACACTTGACCATTTAATAAAAAGAAAGCCAACTGGAAGCGTTGTCGAGAAAGGACCCATTTTTAAAATAAAACCGAACGCTTTGGATTTATTGTTTCCACCAAGTCGATCTTACTCGTTGTTGTCGAAGTAATCGTCACCAGTCTAGTGCGGTGGGAAAATTTTAGCTCTTTTGGTTTTGCGAAGCGTTGGATTTCGTGTCGGGCTAAACCAAATGTGCTAAAATGTGCGATTGGTTTTTTCTTTTTTCAGTCCGTTTATGTTTGATGTGTCGGTCGTCCTAGGGTTGCTTGTAACGGTTCTCGGCTTGGCGATGTGGCGGATTTTTAACACTAAAGTTCAATAGAA
>CAZPBT010000148.1:0-7846 GCA_964584555.1 uncultured Chitinophagales bacterium | reverse complement strand
GTATTAATTGCATTCTAACAGTGGTAACAATGACCAAAATAGTTTCTTCACAAAGCATATATTGTCTAACAAAAACTCGAACTGTACACCAGCAGGCGATGTTGCTGTAGTTTATGAATTTAGAAAAGACAAAGACAAGTATAAATACAGCATGGATTGCAAAGACATGTATTACAACGACAGAGATAAACACTTTATACAAGTTGGGTTATCTGTGGTAAACATTGGTCGTCTTAAATTTACAAAATCAGATTCTGTAAGAGATTATTATTTAGCCAACATAAAAGAAAGCAATCCGTTTGACCAAAATACATTGCATTATACGTGGCTGAATGATGGTACACCACTTAATACAAACAGTACTTTTAAAATGTGGTTACCTACTACTATTAATGTATGGGCAGATGTTAACATTATCAAAGGATTTGGCGTTAATGTGGCTGCACAAATTAACCCGATTCCTCAAAAAGAAAATAATGTACACCATTTGAGTATGGTTTCAGTTACTCCTCGTTATGATTACAAATGGGCAGGTGTTTATATGCCGGTAGCTGTAGATCAGTTAGTAAACGTGCAATGGGGTTTAGGATTTAGAGCAGGTCCGTTGTATTTGGCATCTCAAGACATTCTTTCTTCTTTAATAAAATTGAAAAAAGGAAATACCCGTGATATCAACATTCAATTAGGATTAAAAGTTTCTATACCTAACAGAACAGCAAAAGATAAAGACAAAGATGGTGTATCGAATAAAAAAGATTTATGTCCTATGCAAAAAGGAACATGTGAGTCTAAAGGTTGCCCGGATAGAGATGGCGACGGCATCTTAGATACTGAAGATAAATGTCCGGATGTAGCAGGTTTGAAAGAATTGCAAGGTTGCCCGGACAGAGATGGCGACGGTGTAATTGATATGGAAGATGATTGCCCGGATCAGGCAGGTTTGAAAGAACTTAAAGGTTGTCCGGATAGAGATGGTGACGGAATTGCAGATAAAGATGACAGATGTCCGGATGTGGCAGGCTTAAAAGAACTACAAGGTTGCCCTGACCGTGATAAAGATGGTGTAATTGACAGCGAAGATGCTTGTCCGGATGTATTTGGCGATAAAGCTCATGCAGGTTGCCCCGATACAGATAAAGATGGTTTGTATGACAATGAAGATAAATGTATTACTGTTCCCGGACCAAGAGAAAACATGGGTTGCCCATATCCTGATACTGACGGTGACGGCGTATTGGATAAAGACGACAAATGCCCTACTGTAAAAGGTCCTAAAGACAACCAGGGTTGTCCGGTATTGGAAGAGAAAATCAAAAAAGTGTTGTTGAAAGCACGTAATATTCAATTTGAAACAGGAAAATCTGTTATCAAACCTGTATCTTATTCTATATTGAATGAAGTAGCTAAAATCTTGAAAGAATATGACTACTATAATGTAAGCATAGAAGGTCATACAGATAATGTAGGAAATGCTGACAAAAACTTGAAATTATCTCAAGACAGAGCAAAAGCGGCTATGGACTACTTGATTAAACAAGGTGTTTCTGCAGACAGAATGACTTCATCAGGATATGGCTTGACAAAACCGATTGCAGACAATAAAACTGCAGCCGGCAGAGCACAAAACCGTCGTGTAGAGTTCAATTTGATTATGAAATAAGCTTTTTTAAGCTTGAAAATCAAAGGGCATCCCGTATTGGGATGCCCTTTTTATATTCAATTGGTAATCTATTACTTATGATACACTTTTGTCTTAATTATAGACGAAATTATGCAAAAAACGCCAATTGTATAAAATATAACATATTGATTATCAATTGAATATCACAAGAATAGCTGTTTTTTTAAAAATTGACTTGTGTTAAATAATTTTTGAACTTTTTTTAAATGTATCTCGTTTTATTTGGATATGAGGATTATATCCTTACCTTTGACATCCCGCTCTACTGAAAAATGGTTCACTGTTTTCAGTTAGCAATAAAAATGAAATATGAGAATGACCTACATCCACAAAGAAGGTTGGAAAATTATCCTGACTACCTTTGCCATCGTATTGTCCATCAATCTGATTACTAACTTAGTTTTTAAGGCTTCACATACCGTCAGTTGGATAGTATTTTTACTGACTGCTGTTTTCTTTGGTTTTGTTACGTATTTCTTCCGCAATCCAAAACGCAACATCATCACAGATGATGATAAAATTATATGCCCGGCAGACGGAAAAGTGGTTGTGATAGAGGAGGTCTACGAACCCGAATATTTTGAAGAAAAACGACTTCAAATCTCCATTTTCATGTCGCCAAGTAATGTGCACGTCAACCGAACACCTATTGCCGGTGAGGTAAAGTATGCTAAATATCACGAAGGTAAATATCTGGTAGCGTGGCATCCGAAATCCTCTACTGAAAATGAAAGAACCAGTATTGTAATTGATAATGGCAGTGTCGATGTATTGATGCGCCAGATAGCGGGGAAAGTAGCCCGCCGTATTGTTTACTACTTAGATGAAGGCGATAAAGTATCACAAGGCTCAGAAGTTGGATTTATCAAATTTGGCTCGCGCGTAGATTTATTTTTGCCTTTAAATACAAAAATAAACGTACATATCGGACAAAAAGTGAAAGGCGGAATTACCGTTATCGGAGAATTGGGAAAATAATGAGAAATCAACTATTTTATCAGCTTATTTTTTCTTAACCCGAACTCAGGTTAATATATACATCAGGTGCAAAAACCCTATCTGATAAAAAAAAATCAATTTATATAAACAATTCAGAAAATTATTGTTTATTTGCAGTATCAATCAATCTCCCCGCTCTTTATTGAGCAACAAAGTTAAATAATCCGACTACTTAATGTTTTTTTTTCATAACTAAAGATGAATGTATGATATATCATGCCGATAATTTGAATGATTTGGCATTGGCAGATTTAAAATCAATTGCCGAACAACTTTTAATACCCAAAACTAAAATAGCCAAAACGAAGAAGCCAGACCTTATAGAGTTAATCTTGAAAAAACAAGAAATGAATAAGACAGACAATCAAGACCTGCTGCAAGACCAAACAGCTGAAACAAAAACAGAAGAGAGTACGGAAACCGACACCACCGAAAGCGGAGATAAAAGGAAACGGGCACGTATACCAAAACCCAAAGTAGAAAAGGTAGAAGCTGTTTCTAAGCCACAACAAACAGAAACAAAAGGACATGACACTTTTCCTTGGAAAGAAAAAACGAATGAAACGACCGAACAGAAAACCACAGAAGAAGAAGTGAAGTCAACATTGGATAATGAAGAAAAGGTATCCATTTTTCATCGTGAAGACGCTGCTCCGGTAAAAAAACAACATAAATTCGAGAAGAAAGATAAGTTTCAAAAACACAGAGATAAACCCGAACTAACAGAAAACAGTGCGGAAGAAGGTAAAGAAGCAGCAAACAGTTCTGAGATTATACCGGAAGAGAAGAAAGATGAGTTTAACATAGAACTGGACGGCATAATTTCGGGAGAAGGAGTTATAGAAATTATTCCTGAGGGTTATGGCTTCTTGCGCTCATCCGATTATAATTATCTTTCATCACCTGACGATGTTTATGTTTCGCCGTCTCAAATTAAATCTATAGGACTAAAAACAGGCGACACTATAGTAGGCACCATCAGACCACCAAAAGAGGGAGAGAAATATTTTGCCTTGTTAAAGGTGGATTTAATTAACGGGAAATCTCCGAGTGAAATCCGCGATCGTATTCCGTTTGATTACCTCACGCCGCTTTTCCCCAATGAAAAGTTAGATTTGTTTATGGATGCCAGTACCTATACTACCCGTATGGTAGATTTGTTTGCTCCTATCGGGAAAGGACAACGGGGTATGATAGTAGCGCAACCTAAGGTGGGGAAAACAATGTTGCTGAAAGATATTGCCAATTCCATCGCTAAAAATCACCCGGAAGTTTACCTGATTATCTTATTGATAGACGAACGTCCTGAAGAGGTTACCGATATGCAGCGCTCGGTAAATGCTGAAGTAATTGCATCTACTTTTGATGAGCCTGCAGAACGACATGTAAAAGTATCTAATATTGTATTGCAAAAAGCCAAACGTCTGGTAGAGTGCGGACATGACGTGGTAATTTTATTAGACTCCATTACTCGTTTGGCACGTGCACATAATACCGTAGCGCCGTCTTCCGGCAAGGTTTTGTCGGGCGGTGTAGAGGCTAATGCCATGCAAAAACCGAAGCAATTTTTTGGCGCTGCCCGTAAAATCGAAAATGGGGGTTCTTTAACCATAGTGGCAACGGCACTTATTGAAACCGGCTCGAAAATGGACGAGGTGATATTTGAAGAATTTAAAGGTACGGGCAACATGGAGTTACAGTTAGACCGTCGTTTGGCCAATAAACGGATATTCCCTGCCATAGATTTGGTGGCTTCATCTACACGCAGAGATGATTTGCTGCTGGATAAAGACACGCAAAGCAAAATGTGGATATTACGCAATCATATAGCGGATATGAACAGCGAAGAAGCCATGAAGTTTTTACTGAACCGAATGAAAGGCACACGCAGCAATGAAGAATTCTTGCTGACGATGAACAGATAATCCAACTCGGATATAAAATAGTACAGGGTATGATATGAATCATATATTTATATCCAACAATAGCGTTATTATTGATAAACTAAATATTTATCATGAAGAAATGCTTATCTATCAGCTTGGTTTTAATTCTTCTGCTGGCAGTAAATGCAAATGCCGGAGAAAATAAACTTACAAAAGCACTCAATGACGGCACAGAGCAAGAGGACATAGAAGCTACGGTAGTAGATAATTTGTTATCTGTAGAGTTTTTATTAACGAATACAGGACTGCGCTATGAACGTAAACTGGCAGACCGTCATGCACTGGCAGTTTCAGCAGGGCTTGGTTTCCCGTTTTCTGTAAGTGCATCCAAAGTATATTATTCTAATGGCACGTCGAAATCATCAACCAGTGCATATATTGCCGTTTTGCCGCAAGTAGGTATGGCCTATCGCTTTTATTATAATTTGCAGCGCAGAATAAACCGGGATAAATCTGTTTATGCCAATTCAGCCAATTATTTTACTGTGCTTTCTTCTTTTGGTTTTACGCCCATCTACTCCAACTATCCTAATAAATTTTCATTTATTACCAATATTGCACCGGCTTGGGGCATGTACCGCACTTTTATAAAGAGCAATATGGATATCAATTTTAATATTGGTTTGGGATATGGATACAATAATGGCTCGGGTAGCTATGTAGCACCAATACTTAATTTTACGTTCGGTTATGTGGTGTTACCCAAACATAAAAAAATAAAATCGGCTACTACAGAATAACTATGCATTTTAAAAGCTGAAAAACAGAACGCTATTTTATATTTATGTTTTGGTCGTATTTATGAAGATTCTTTTTTATATACCATTCCTGCTTTTGCTTAATTGTAGTAATCATACAAAGCGGACTGACATTAACTCAAATTCAGAAACAGCCAGCTATTCACAAATAAAAAATAGTGACAGTTCAAAGTATCATACTACAAAGGACACATTGCTGATTACAACAGAGATTGGTGAGAATTTGAAGTATAGCAAAGTAGAGTTTAACCTTATTGTTGACAATCATCCAGAATTTTTTAGTGATATTATACAAGATCCCGATGCAACCTACTATTGTACGGCGGATAAGAATGGTTTTGACAGCGAGTTAGGTAAGGATGAATATTATATGCTATACGCTTACTTTCTAAAACAAAAGAATGGAATAGATAAATATGCTGAATGCAGACAAAAACTAATTGACATATACACGGATCTTAATTTCTTATACCAATATTTTCAGCATGGCGAAACCTATTTTGGTCATCAAAGAGCTCGAATATTGGGATATGCTGAGTTTTCAGTTCACATATACAAGTCTTATGAAGATAAATTTTCAAAAACTTATGATATTAGAAAACAAAAGCGAATTTACATTCAATCTTTACGACAGTTGGTTGATGATGAGCTACAAATTGACGGAGAAACATTAAGGCAAGATAAGGTAAAGCGCAAACAAGAGTTGAACATGAAGATTGACAATATCGACAAAGCGATTATAGATAATTTTTATTTGCGACGAGCGCAGGAATTTCAGTATGTACACTATCAATACTATTAACGAAAAACGACGAGTTTTGGTATTCGGCAGGTGTCCTCACCAGCCGATAGAAAAATTAACCCATACGTTTTTGTTTAGCGTCTTCACCAAAATATTGAAATAAAACCCATTACACACCGACTGGCAATTGTAGTATTTAACAATTTACACATTAATTGTGCATTTTTTTACGCCACATTTTCAGTCATAAATAATCTATCTCCTTGCGTTCTTATAATTGAATACTTGAAAATTAATAATTAAAATAGAGAATAATTTTATTTATTGGTTTTATGGCAAGATAACTAAAGAACAAATTGGCTAAGTAGTATATATGCTGGCCACCATACTGGGTCGTTTTATTCATAGCGTGTAATAAAAAGCTCAAATTTCCGTCTAATAAAACAAATCATTTATGACGGAGAAAAATACGATATCAAGAATTGCTGGTGTTTTATATTTAGGTGTAGTAGTTACAGGTATTGTTAGTTTAATGTACATACCTTCTCAACTCATTGATTATGAAAATGCACAAGCAACTTATCAAAACATAAAAGCATCTGAAAACCTGTTCCGGGTTGGGATTGCCTGCGGTTTGCTTTGCTATACTTTCTTTTTGTTTTTACCACTGGTTTTATATCAGCTATTAAAAGAAATTAATGCGGATGTGGCTAAATTGATGGTTCTCTTAGCAATAATTAGTGTACCCATGTATTTTCTCAATATTCAAAATGAACTTACTGCTCTTACATTGATTAAAGCACCCGGCTACTTAGGGGTATTTAACCAAGAACAAATTGAATCACAAGTATTATTTTCTATTAACCAATATGACGATGGCATGCGACTTATTCATCTTTTTTCAGGGTTGTGGCTATTCCCGTTTGGATATTTGGTTTATAAATCTAATTTTCTTCCTAAGGTATTTGGAATACTATTGATGCTTGGTTGCTTTGGGTATTTGATAAATTTTTTCGGTCGTATCCTATTCTCAACGTATACAGAACTTGGAATTTCATCTTATATCAGTATGCCTGCTAGCTTCGGAGAGATAGGAACTTGTTTATGGTTATTAATTATTGGAGCTAAAGAGAAAGACATAAAAGACAAATAAATATGGCTACACAATTAGAAGATTTTAAAATTAATATTAGAATTAAACTTGCTGCACTATGGACATCGGTCATGTTTTGTTACATCTACGGCGATTATTTTGAACTTTATGTTCCTCAAAAAGCAGAGGGACTTTTAAGTGGACAAAATATGTTAGATACACCGCTAAAGTTATTTATTGCAACGTTTGTGTTGACAATTCCGGCATTAATGATTTTTCTATCGGTAATGCTTTCACCCATATTAACAAAATGGCTAAATATCGGAATTGGAATATTTTTTACGCTATTCACTTTACTTGTTGGCATATCATCTATTTCAATATGGAGAATTTTTTATGTGTTTTTAGCCATTATAGAAAGTATAATTACAGCAATAATTGTTTGGCAAGCCTGGACTTGGCAAAAAAAAGACCCCAATTGAGTCGTTTAAATAATGTAAATAGAGAAAAAGAGAATTTACAATGCAGAATAATAGTAAGCTATTTTATATCGATACACGTTGAACTGGTATTAATTTATTTTAGTGGCTTGTAAATTAAGTCAATTTCAAATAATACCAATTGTGT
>CAZPBT010000147.1:0-7858 GCA_964584555.1 uncultured Chitinophagales bacterium | reverse complement strand
AGAGATGAGTATTAGTTTAAGTAATTTAAAACCGGCTAAAGGTGCTGTAAAAGGCAGAAAAAGAATTGCACGTGGTCAAGGTTCCGGTTGGGGTGGCACAGCTGGCAAAGGGCATAAAGGAGCTAAATCCCGTTCAGGCTACAAATCCAAAAGAGGATTTGAGGGCGGACAGATGCCATTGCAACGCCGTACACCAAAACGCGGTTTCAAAAACCCTTCACGTGTCGAATTCAGAACGATAAACCTGTCTGCATTGCAGGCTTTGGCTGACAAACACAGTATTACTGAATTTAATTTTGAAACATACAGAAAACTCAAGTTAATTGCAGCTTCTGACAAAATTAAAGTTTTAGGTAACGGTGAATTGAAATCAGCTATTCAGGTTTCCGGACATGCATTCAGCACTAAAGCAAAAGAAGCAATTGAGAAAAACGGCGGTACCGCCACAGTTATCTAATAAGATATGAAACAATTTTTCGAAACATTAAGAAATATTTTCAGCATTGAAGACTTAAGAAAGCGCATTCTGCTTACGATAGGTCTTATTTTTATTTATCGTCTGGGATGTTTCGTTGTACTTCCGGGTGTTGATCCGAACGCTGTAAACAGCGGTGCTGCAAAAGGCATATTCCAGATTTTCGATTTATTTGCAGGAGGCGCATTCACAAAATCTTCCGTATTTGCATTGGGTATCATGCCCTATATTTCTACTTCCATTGTAATGCAGTTGCTTACACTGGTTGTACCTTATTTCCAAAAACTGCAAAAAGAAGGAGAAAGTGGCAGAAAATTAATTACCCAGTGGACACGCTACGGAACGATTGCCGTTACTGCTGTTCAAGGATTTGCTTATACCAGATATTTATTCAGCCAAGGCAGCGTTGCGCCCGGTATTAATCCTTTCTATTTTTCTGTACTTACCATGTTTGTATTAATCGCAGGCACCATCTTTGTAATGTGGCTGGGCGAACAAATACAAGAAAGAGGTTTGGGTAACGGAACTTCACTGATAATCATGTCCAATATTATATCGCGCTTGCCGGGTTCATTTATTGCTGAGGTAAAATCTCGTATGGTTACCGGTAGTGGAATCTTGATATTAATTTTAGAATTAGCCTTGTTGGCCGCAGTGGTTATTGGTACTATAATGTTGATTCAAGCAGTACGAAGAGTGCCGCTTAGCTATGCAAAACAAATGACAGGTGGTGCTCAAATGGGTGCACAACGAAGAGGATTCTTACCGTTAAAAGTGAATATAGCAGGAGTAATGCCTATCATCTTTGCTCAGGCATTCTTGTTTATTCCAGGAACATTTGCTCAAATGTTGGGGGCAAACTCACCGATTTTCCAACAGTTGTCTGATTATACTTCCGTACCATATAATATTTTGTCGTTCTTATTGGTAGTATTATTTACCTACTTCTATACAGCATTAATTATGAATCCGGTGCAGATTGCAGATGATTTAAAAAGAAATAACGGATTTATTCCAGGTGTTAAACCCGGACCCAATACTGCTGAATATATCGATACGATATTATCTCGTATCACATTGCCGGGTTCTATTTTCTTAGGCTTAATTGCTATCATGCCGGCCTTTGCTAAAATAATCGGTGTAAACAGTCAGTTTGCTTACTTTTTTGGCGGAACATCATTGCTGATTTTAGTATCTGTAGTTTTAGATACTATGCAGCAAATCAACTCTCACCTATTAAGTCGTCATTATGACGGGTTAACAAAATCTGGCGCAAAAATCAGAGGAAGAAGCGCAATAGAGTATTAATTTCTAAAGGATAAAGAGATGATTTATCTGAAAAGTCCTGAAGAAATCGAGTATATACGAAAGAGTTCTTTATTAGTCAGCCAGACACATGCCGTGTTGGTGGAATACATTAAACCGGGTGTTAAAACCATCGATTTAGACAAGATAGCGGAGCAGTTTATTCGAGATAATAATGCATCTCCTGCTTTTAAGGGTTATCGTGGTTTTCCAGCTACTCTTTGTATTTCCATAAATGAACAGGTTGTTCACGGAATTCCATCCGATCGCGAAATCAAAGAAGGAGATATTGTATCTATTGACTGCGGAGTGTGTAAAAATGGGTACTACGGCGATTCAGCCTTTACATTCCCAATTGCCGAGATTACACCGGAAATAAAACGTTTGTTGCAAATCACAAACAATTCTTTATATCTGGGTATAGAAAAGGCAATAGTCGGAAATCGTATTGGTGATGTAAGTTTTGCTGTCCAGAAATACACCGAATTAGACAATAAATACGGTGTAGTGCGCGAGTTAATCGGGCATGGAGTGGGCAAAAATCTGCATGAAGAACCGGATGTTCCCAATTACGGCAAAAGAGGAAAAGGACCTGTTATGCATGAAGGTTTGGTGATTGCAATCGAACCGATGATTAACATGGGTACTTACCAGGTGCGACAATTGAGCGATAAATGGACTGTGGTCACAAAAGACGGTAAGCCATCCGCACATTTTGAACACACTGTTGCCGTAAAAAAAGGCAAAGCTGACATACTTAGTGACCATAATTTAATATACGAAGCCATAAAAAAATCTTCATATATTAAGGATTTCAGAGATTAATTAGTATCTTTGCATCCCGATTTATCGGGACAAAAAATTATGGGCAAAACAGACCTTATAAAATTAGATGGTACGATCACGGAAGCGCTTTCTAACGCAATGTTCAGAGTAAAGCTCGAAAACGGCCACGAAATCTTAGCCACAATCTACGGCAAAATGAGGATGCATTATATCCGAATTCTTCCCGGTGATAAAGTTGACGTAGAAATCTCTCAGTACGATCTATCCAGAGGCAGAATAACATTCAGATACAAATAAAAAAATAAACTTTTATACCATGAAAGTTAGAGCATCAGTTAAAAAAAGAAGCGAAGACTGCGTTATTGTACGCAGAAAGGGCAGAGTGTATGTCATCTGCAAGAAGAATCCTAAATTTAAACAACGTCAAGGATAATTTATGGCTAGAGTATCAGGTATTGACCTTCCCAAAAACAAAAGAGGATATATAGGGCTAACCTATATATATGGTATTGGTCGCTCTTCAGCAAGAGAAATTTTGGCTAAAGCCGAAGTAGACCCGGAAAAGAAAGTACACGAATGGAATGATGATGAAGTGACGGCTATCCGTAATATCATCAACGCCGATTTCAAAGTAGAAGGAGCTTTGCGTTCTGAAGTACAGTTGAATATCAAACGTTTACTGGATATCGGATGCTACAGAGGTATTCGTCACCGTAAAGGTCTTCCGGTTAGAGGACAAAGCACAAAACGCAACGCACGTACCCGTAAAGGTAAACGTAAAACTGTTGCAGGTAAAAAGAAAGTAACTAAATAATCTATCATCTTAGTAATCGTTTAAAGATGGCTACAGCACAAAAAAAAGCAGCAAAGAAAAGAGTAGTAAAAGTAGAAGCAGAAGGATATGTTTATATCAAAGCTACTTTTAATAATATTATTATTTCCTATACTAATAAGGCAGGTCAGGTAATTTCATGGAGCAGCGCCGGAAAAATGGGGTTCAGAGGTTCTAAAAAAAGCACCCCTTATGCCGCACAGTTGGCATCTCAGGATGCAGGTACTAAAGCTTATGAAGCAGGAATGCGCAAAGCAGAGGTATTTGTAAAAGGTCCGGGTGGCGGAAGAGAATCTGCTATACGTTCTATCGGAAATTCAGGAATTGAAGTTACGATTATTAGAGATGTAACTCCATTACCTCATAATGGTTGTCGCCCACCAAAACGAAGAAGAGTATAAGAAATTATAATTGTTGGATTATAAATTAGGTGTTAATTTAAAATCTAAAATCTAAAATTTAAAATCATGGCAAGATATACAGGACCACGTACAAAAAAATCAAGAGCTTTCGGAGAGCCGATTTTCGGATACGATAAAAGTTACGAAAAAAGAAAATATCCTCCCGGACAACATGGTAACGGCAGAAAACGTTCTTCTCAATCTGAGTATGCTATTCAGCTGAAAGAAAAACAAAAAGCAAAATATACCTACGGTGTGTTGGAGCGTCAATTCTACAAAACATTTGAAGAAGCTTCTCGTAAGCACGGTGTTAAAGGCGAAAACTTGTTGCGTTTATTGGAACAACGTCTTGACAATACGGTTTACCGTTTGGGATTGGCACCTACAAGAAGTGCTGCGCGTCAGTTGGTAACACACAAACATATTACCTTAAACGGACGTATAGTAAATATTCCATCTTGTACGGTAAAAGTGGGTGATGTAATCAGTGTTCGTGAAAAATCAAAAGAATTGCCTTTAGTACAGGATACGGTTGCAACAGGCAGAGTAAAAAAATATCCTTGGTTGGAATTTAATACTGAAAAACTGGAAGGAAAATATGTGGAAATTCCAAACAGAGATCAGATTCCGGAAACTATTAAAGAACAATTAATTGTAGAGTTGTATAGTAAGTAATGTTAAAAGATGAATATTGAGGTTTAACAAATTCTCTGTAATCACTAAACATTATACATTAATCACTAATCATTAATCATTAAAATATGGCTATATTATCGTTTCAGAAACCGGATAAAATTTTGTTGCAGAAAGCAACAGACTTTGAGGGTACATTTGAATTTGCTCCCTTAGAGCCGGGCTTTGGAAATACCATAGGCAATGCACTTCGCCGTGTTTTGCTTTCGTCTTTAGAAGGCTATGCAATTACATCAGTAAAAATTGCAGGAGTTAATCATGAATTTTCTACGATTAAAGGCGTAATTGAGGATGTAACAGAAGTAGTACTCAATTTAAAACAAGTGCGTTTGAAAAGAGTGTTGCAAGACTCTGAAGCCGGTTTTGAAAAATTATATATTTCGTTGAAAGGCAAAGAACAATTTTTGGCAAGCGATATTGAATCACATACAAACGTGTTTGCAGTAACAAATCCGGAATTAGTTATCTGCAATATGGAAAAAAATGTGAACCTCGAAATGGAAATCACCATAGGTAAAGGCAGAGGATATGTATCTGCAGAAGACCATTACGTAGATAATTCTATTGTTGGCTTAATTCCAGTTGACTCCATTTATACACCTATCAAAAATGTACGTTACAAAGTAGAAAATACACGTGTTGAACAACGTACTGACTTTGAGAAATTGATTATTGATGTAAAAACAGATGGCACTATTCATCCGGAAGATGCTGTAAAAGAAGCCGCTAAGATTCTGATTCAGCATTTGATGTTGGTATCTGATGAAAATATTACATTCAACACAGAGGACAAAGCACAAGAAGAAGTTGTAGATGAACACATCTTACACATGCGCAAAATTTTGAAAACGCCGTTGGAAGATTTAGATTTATCTGTACGTGCTTATAACTGTTTGAAAGCGGCTAAAATTAATTCATTGTCAGAATTAGTGCAGTACGATACAAATGAGTTATTGAAATTCAGAAACTTCGGACGAAAATCATTGGTAGAAATCGAAGAATTAATCATTGAAAAAGGATTACACTTCGGTATGGATTTATCAAAATTTAAATTGGAAGACTAAATTAAAAGTGGGCAATTTGCAAATGATAAGTTTGCAAACTGCATAAAATATTTGCAAACTGCAAACTAAATAACATGAGACACGGAAATAAAATAAACCACCTCGGCAGAAAATACGGACACAGAAGTGCGTTACTCAAAAACTTAGCGGTGGCATTGATTATCAACAAGAGAATTGAAACAACCATTGCCAAAGCCAAAGAATTACGCGGGTATATCGAGCCGTTAATTACTAAAGCCAAAGAAAATAACACAACAAACAGACGTACTGTTTTCTCTTACTTACAAGATAAAACGGCTGCGAAAGAATTGTTTGATGTCATTGCAGGCAAAGTCGGTTCCAGACCGGGCGGTTATACCAGAATTGTTCGTCTAGGCTTTCGTCAGGGTGATGCGGCTGAAGTAGCCATTATCGAGCTGGTAGATTTCAACGAAGTTTACACCCCAAAATCCGGCGCAACAGCAGAGCCGAAAAAGAAAACACGTCGTGCGGGTGGTGCGAAAAAGAAAGCAGAAACAGCAGAAGTAGTAGAAGAGGTGAAAGCAGAAGAAACAAAAACTACACCGGAAGCCACACCAGAAGAAAAAACAGAAGAATAAATAGAAATGATTTTTTCAACACATATAAAAGGTTCGTCAAACAAGACGAACCTTTTTTTATTTTTGTAAATCGAATGAAGTTGAATTATAATGAAGAGTTAGTTGCATTAATTCATTTTTATGAAGAGGATTTTCCATCTTATTTACGGAAATATGAAATAGTAACGAACAACAAAGAAATTTTGAATTACGCTCAGCACTCCATTCAATATACCAACGCTATAATGAATTCTAACGAAGAAGAATTAAACAAAATAATTATTGATGAAGAAGTATATCTGAAAATTATCAAATGCAATGATTGGTCAATAATAGATGAGAATAATCAAACAAGACACATACTTTCACCAGCATTCCAGAAACAAGAAATTGTATGGAGAGATAATCTTATAATTTAAAATTTACCAATTAAAATTAATAATAAACCATTCAGAATTTATAAGTACCATGACACCAGCCATATTACTTCTCCAGGACGGAACACATTTTACAGGTTTTGCCTGTGGAAAAATCGGGACAGCTACCGGCGAAATTTGCTTCAATACTTCTATGACGGGGTATCAGGAGCTCTTTACCGACCCCAGCTACTTCGGACAGTTGCTCATTACGACCAATGTATTCGTGGGAAATTACGGGATTAAAGAAAGCGAAAGCCAATCCGACAATATACAGATAGCCGGTTTGATATGCCGCGAATACAATAATAATTTTTCACGCAAGCAAGCAGATGAATCGGTGGAAGATTATTTTACCCGAAACAACCTCGTAGGTGTTACCGGGATAGATACCAGAGCCGTTGTAAAACATGTAAGAGAGAAAGGGGCAATGAATGCTATTATTTCATCAGAAACAACAGATATTCAAGAACTTACAAAGAAACTGAAAGATGTGCCCGATATGGAAGGATTGGAGTTGTCATCAAAAGTTTCAACAAAGTCAACCTACGAGGTGGGCGATAAAAATGCCAAATACAAAATAGCCGTTTTAGATTTAGGCGTGAAAAAAAACATCTTGAAGAATTTTACCGACAGAGATTGTTTCGTAAAAGTATTTCCGGCAAAAACCACATACACTGAAATGCAGCAATTTGAGCCTGATGGCTATTTTATTTCCAACGGACCCGGCGACCCTGCCGTGATGGATTATGCCGTTGATACAGTGAAAGAAATATTACAAGCCGAAAAACCTCTATTTGGCATTTGTTTAGGCAATCAGATTTTGGCTAGAGCTGTTGATATTCCTACCTATAAATTACATCACGGCCACCGCGGAGGCAACCATCCTGTGAAAAATCTGCATACCGGAAAAGGAGAAATAACCGCACAAAACCATGGGTTTGCCGTAAACCATGAGGAATTGGAAAAATCTGTCAAAGCCAAACTTACGCATTTCAATTTAAACGATAATACCGTAGAAGGCTTGGAAATATTAGGCAAAAAAGCATTCTCTGTACAATACCACCCCGAAGCCGCACCAGGCCCGCATGACTCTTGGTATCTGTTTGATCAATTTGTGGGGATGTTGGATTAATGTATATAAGAAGTTTTTTCAAAAAATATTATAGTTAGATATACATTATTATACATATTATATATGTTTTTTTATGTAAATTTTTTTCTAAATAATTTGACAAGTATCAAATTTTAGCTGTAACTTCATTTATTAAAATTTGACACTATGTCTAAAAAAACGCTCTATCTCCT
>CAZPBT010000146.1:0-7984 GCA_964584555.1 uncultured Chitinophagales bacterium | reverse complement strand
ATCTGATGAATTTTCAATAACGGGACTTGTATTTTTTATTTTTTTTAAATAATCAGGTTCATTAATGTCAAGTGTTACACTACTTATATTATAAACCATTTCTATAGTAGCATCTTTAGTCCAGTCGTATGTTTTGTTATATTGAAAATCCAGACTGTAATTGTTAGCCGTTGTCCGCGCTTCCCATTTGTCATTTATTTTTGCAAATACAGTTGCAGTAATTGTGGCATTTCCCTTTGGAAAATCAACAGTTACTTGATTAGGTTCCGTCTGATCTTTTACACTGCTTTGTCCGATTTTATTTCCGTTGCGGTAAACTTCCATTTTTGTCGGGTAAGTATAACCGGCATTTGAATTTAAAAACTTGTACTTAAAGGTAAGGCTTAAGTTGTTTTGTGCGTAAACAGCATGCAAAACAAAGAAAATTGAAAATAATAATTGTAGTTTTTTCATAGAAGATTTTTTATAAAATTTCAATATAAATAAATATAGACTGTCCATATTTTTCATAACTATTTTTTACTAATTCAGGAACTTCATTTCTATTGATTAAACGTACCATGATATACATGTTTTTATATTTTTCGCTATAGCCAGGATTTATTTTTGTTGGATTGCGAATAATAAATGTTGTCTCTTCTTTGTTTTCTTCGAGCTGGTAGTTTCCGTATGGTAAATCACAACTCAAGAGTGCTTCTCTAATTTCTATATACTTTTTTTTCGCCACCTCCATGCTGGTGTTGCCTTGTAGCATATATGCCGTATATTGTTTTCTATCTTTAACATAGTTTGGAGATATATCATCTACATCTACATCCTTTAAATGGAAACGACATACTCCAAAATCATACAAAACAGGCTTGTCATATAGTTGAGTAGCAAATAAATTATATTGTTGAATGTAACTATTGTCAAAATTATTAGGATAGTCTATTAATAAGCTGTCCATAAAACTACAAATATTCGGAGAGCTACTTACAGTCGTATATTTTAGATTTTTACTTTCTTCATTGAGTTTGGCGTAGGCTACTTTCAAATCTTTAATTTCATCTGATAATGCTTGTTTGAAAGAAGCACTTGAACTATTATAATTATTAGTAGATGTAGTTGGTTGTGGTTTTTTGTAAACTATTGGCTGCAATGCAATACATTTAGCAGAATTGATGGAGAATTGTTTGCCAGTACCATCAAGTGTAATATCTACAGTATAACTTGCATACTCATCATATAATGCACTTTTCAGAATATCTTTATTGAGTACACCCGGTTTTCCAAGAATTGTTTTAGTAGTTTCTTCACTAATATTTGTTACAGATGGAATACCCATGAAATAGACAAGAACGTGGGTGCCTTTGGGCAAATATATATCTGAGGTTGTAGTAATTGTTGGGTACTGTTGTGTATTAAATGCAATATCTGATACAGATACTTCAGAAGATGGTTCTAAATTTACATCTTCCAAATACAATAATTTCCCGTTTTTGCCCAAAAAATTGCACCTATAAGTGCCGTATTTATTAGGTGGTGTATTTTCCAAAAGTATAAAAGTTTTGTTCAAAACTTCGTTTGCGTCATTTATTTTTTTAGGATTCCAGTCATTATTCATATTTATGGCTGTAACTTTTACTTTATCGAATCTATTGTAAACTTTAGTTGCAATCGGTTTTTCAGGAAGCGGTTTAGATATGCCGTTTTTTTCATCGCGATACGCTTTTAAAAATTTATTGAAAAGAGAAGCTAATTTTACCGGCTCATAATAATCACTTTCCAACTTGTAGGAGGTAACATACATATTAAACCAATTCACACATTTCTCATCGTTTTTGCAGTGAATTTTGATGCCCCTATCAATTTGTGTAACTTGGTCATCTGCTTCCAAAATGGGGAAACTGGTGAAATCCTCATTAAAGTGAAAATAAAAAATATCATCTTTTACTTCCAGCGATTTGATGCGCCATTCTTTGGAAGTGATGTATTTTTCCAAATCGTTTAAAGCAGTTTTAGCATCTTGTGCAGATAGCTGAGTTGCAGAAAATATTAGCATTATACAAAAAGAGAAAATGTATTTGTTCATACTTGTTATTTTGTAGTTATTATTAACGAAGAAGTATTTTTTGATTTCATTATATAGCTGTTGGAATTAGCTTGCTTGATAATGGAATCGCCAACTTGTATTTTTGAAATAAAGGCATCTGGTATAGCTATGCTGGTGTTGTCACTCAATTTGGCTACTCGTTGTGTAGGTCTTCCTCGCACACCGTAAATTTCAGTTACTACTGCATGAATTGTTCTTTTGTATTCGGCTTCTTTATCCAGATAATATAATTTGAAGACGAGTACTAAAAACAAGAGTATCAAAATTCCGAAGGCTATATACATGGTTTTTGAAATCATACTTTAGTTAATTACTTTGATTTTAACTTTATAAAATACTGCCGAGTATTTATCTCCGTCAAATTTTATCATACCATAGTAGGTACCGTCACCATTTTCTGTCAGCATTTCTACAGTGCCTGTTTTGCCAATGTAATTTTTGTTTTCGTTATAAAATTTATCGGATGAAGGCACGTCTGTAACAGTTACTTTAGTATCTTTTTCAATAAAATTCATTCCTTTAAAAATATCGCTAGTGGATTTTTGTATTAACTCAGTTCTATCTAAAGATTTGCTATCCATCATGTCTTGCATTGCAGCATCTACTTTTTTTTGTGCCTCTTTTACAGCCTCAGAAGATTGTTTATATGATGATGTACTTGTTGTAGAAGAAGCATATCGTTTTGGTATAGTATAATTATAACTGGTGTTTACAGAAAAGCGATGAGAGCCGGTTTGTTTTGTAATATATTGTTCAGATTCTACATCATCAAAGTCTTCTTTATATACTATTGCTTTTGGTTGTCCACCCACTAACTTATCCATATTTATTTCGTCTTCTTTTGTTATATCTTGATCATGTGGCCCAAAAATGGTAACTACTTTGTACGTAAAATCTTCTCTTTTCTGCTGATAATTCCAAAAAGAATATTGATATATCATAGACCCTTTTAATTCATTATTTCTTCTCCATTCAAACATTTCTGCATTTGCCTTTTCATTTTTATCAGCATATGAATATCCAGTTGTAGATTCATGTTGATTATTATAATCTACATATTTATAATAATCAATCAATTTTACTTCACTGTAAGGTGCTAAAAAATATAATGATTCATTATTGCCAAATTTCATTTCATCAGGCAACCATGCTGTATTATCACCACCGGGTATTCTAATGACACTATAAAACTCTCCATCTTCACCTTCCAAATTTTCTAATAGATATACTTCATACGGATATTCTTTTTGATTTTTATTAACAATAGACATGAATTTTGCCGGTGTATTCATGTTATTGGGTTTATATTTAAAATCGCAAAGTTTTAATAATTTATCTAATTCAGCATCAGATAACTTGTATCTATCTATTAATTTTTGTGTTTGTCCTGCTTTAAATTTTACAGCCTCTGTATTTATTAAGAATGGTTTTTTTTGATTGTGCAGATATACTTCAAGACTAAAATGTTTATTAAATCTATCTTCACTAAATCCCATTTTAATTTCATCAAAATATTCATTCTCTTTCCAAATACCTTCTAATATTCTTCCGTCTTTGTAGGTGTATTTACCTTTGCCATCTTTTTTGCCATACTTAAATTCTCCTTCATATACATCTCCATTTTTGTATTTTTCAATACCCAATCCTTCGTATTTAATATTATAATCTCTAAGTTTAGAAAGATAATTTCTTACCTCTCCTTCATAAAATACATAACCATCTTCTGTAATATATTGAGCCTTGCCTACAATTTTTCCGTTCACACATTTACCTTTAATGGTATATCCATTAATATGCTCAAATACACAATCACCATTTTCACAATTTGCTGATGCGCATACCATTTCTATACTTTCAGCATTTATCTTGTCGATAGATAATGTTATTTCAGAACCATTTCTAAGAACTTTAAAAATATTATTATTAAATCCACACTCTTTGAAAGTACTCAAAGCATTGTTTGTCGTAGTGTATCTTATATTTTTGTCATTAACAGAAATAATGATATCACCCGCTTTTAATCCTGCTTTTTCTGCATAAGAAGTTCTGATAACTTTTGTTACAAAAACAGAATCTGTTGCTGAAGCTGTAAATTTAAACCCAAATGAATACGGACCTTTACTTAAAATATACCAAGGCTCAAAGAAAGCATTATTAAGACGATAGGTAGAAATATTTTCTTTTAAAACCATTTGAAAAAATCCTTTGCCATTTTCTGCTAACTTATCTTTTGGCATATGCATATTTAAATCATTAGGCACATACATTAAGTATAAAACATCGTTAACACCTGTATATTCATAAATGCCATTCTTATATCCATTAATTTCACATACTTTATACATAACATAAGCTACGTCATCATCATTTTTGGCAATAGGGTGATTTTTGAGGTAGGTGCCTTCTATTACTTTCTGTGCTTCCTTTATAGAAATATTCAAAGCCTTAGCAATGGGTTTGAGTTGATTATCATTTAAAAGTCTCCAGCCATTTGAAGAATAGTCATTAA
This sequence comes from uncultured Chitinophagales bacterium, assembly GCA_964584555.1. Taxonomy (GTDB): domain Bacteria; phylum Bacteroidota; class Bacteroidia; order Chitinophagales; family JADIYW01; genus JADJSS01. Next base: position 3,380 of record CAZPBT010000146.1, on the reverse strand, counting down.
ACTGTTTGGCATTATTCGTATAATATTTCGTTTTGTCTTTTATTTCGTAATCCTGTGCCTTACTTAAAAAAAACGTAAAAAGAAAGATGATACATGAAAGTTTAAATTTCACAGTTGGAGTATTTTAATTTTATTCAATTGAAAATTTCATATCGTAAGTTCCCTTGTTGTTTTTGACGGCTTGCAGTTGAATCTTAAAAATTTCTACATTGCCGGCATTTTCTATGTAGTTGAGCTTTTCTAAATTTTTGTAGGTTAGGGAATATAGGATTTCAGGGAAGCCGTTTTCTGCCATTTCTTGTTCGTTGTAAACTTGTATATCTTCCAATGTTATATTTTGAAAAGCCTTGTCAATATACCCTTTCCAAGTAGCAATAAGTGCTGCTACTTTTGATTTAGATACTCCATTTTCAATTGTATATTCAATCGTGTTTCCAAATACACGCATATTATCACCTTGCTTGAAAATGTTGGAAAATGTCGTATCGCGTTTGTTTATTCTTGTATTTCTATGATAACAGATATTGGAAAAGGCCAAAGGCTTACCGTAGGCAAGTGCCAGTATTTTTTGCGGGATATTATCTTTATCAGAATAATAGTAATCGGAAGCGTTTCCTTGGAGATATTTTAAAGTGCAAATTTTTGGATTGGGCAAGTATCTGTTTTTGCCGATAATGCCGAATACCTCTAAGGTAACATCTTTGTCTGCCTTGTAATAAAACCATGCATTGGCAGTTTCACTAACTTGAGCCAGTAGATTTTTACTTCCTTTTTCTCTAAGATAGAACTCTATATTTTCTCCGTCCTTTTCTTTACAGGTAACATACACAGCATCACCTTTTTTTAAGGAAAAAAAGGTAGAACCGTAAATAAAGTTGTTATTGATGTCCAATTCCGGGCTGGATTTTTCAATGCTAAATTCTTTAGTGGCTAATTTTAAATTGGCAAATGGTATGGTTTGTGCATTACTCAAATATGACAGCACCATGCAGATTAGCACTATGTACGTTTTTTTCATCAGATAATTATTTTTTTCAATTTAAAGATAATTGAAAGTCAAACAAGTTTTATACCAATTTTGTGGTATTAATAAGAAAATCAATACTACTACTGATATTCGTAATCATATCTTTTTGTATTTTTACTAAAAATAATTCTTATGAATAAACTAATTATTATATTATCTGCAGTTTGCCTTGTTTTTATAACTGCTTGCAAAAAAGATAATAGTTCTACAAATTTTAATGACAATTTGAATACCGGAAGATGCAGAATGTGGTGTGATATAAGTGGCAATATTTCCTTGAATTTCAAGTCAGATGATGGATATAGCTTTAGTGCATACAATTCAGTTTCCATGGTTTTAGAACCTGAAATCTGGAATGCTGCAACCGGAAATAAAGAACATATTTCTCTGCTAGTGCCTGTTAATACCACACCAGGTACTTACAATTTGAGTGCAGCAGGTGCCCCAAATATTTCTTTTAGTTTTACCAAAGAAAATTTATATGCCGGCGAAAGCAAAACTTGGAATGCTACTGTTGGCAGTAATATGACATTTGTACTGACTAAATCAAGTTATACGGAATTAGAAGGTACATTTAACGGAACAGCAACGAATACTACAGACGGATCAATCATTACATTTACAAATGGTAAATTTTATACTATTTTTTCACATTAGGAATCGAAATTATAGTATTGACTAATACAAGTTTACTCTATTTGGCTAACATAATTTGTATTTTATAAGCAATACTATCCGCGTGGTCGATAACTGCATGTATATGCTCACCCTCTACACTATAAAAATATTTAGGTTTATTGGCCACCTGAAATAACGTTTCACCCATGGCGTACGGAATTGTTTTATCGTTGGTGCTGTGTATTACCAGTAGGGGTTTGGTATATGATTTTAGAGCCACTTTTGCACTATATCCATCTTTAACAAAGGCACGGCCAAATTTTCCGGCAAAATGCTGAGCCACGTCTTTATGGGATGAAAATGCTCCTTCAAGCACTAATCCCTGAATTGATTTTTGTTGTTGTGCTGCCAGTACTGCCGCTAAGTGTCCTCCCAGAGATTGACCGTAAAGCAAGATTTCATTTGCTTGTACATCCTTACGACTTAATACATACGCTAATGCAGCTTGTGCATCAGCGAGTACGTTTGCTCTTGTCGGCTTTCCAGATGAAAATCCATAACCGCTGTAATCGAACATGAAAATTTGATAGCCGTATTGTGTTAAAGGGGCAATGGCTTCATACTGACTTAGCAACATGCCGCCATTTCCATGCAGATGCAAAATGGTACCTTGTATAGTGCCATTTCTGGGTTTCAGCATCCAGCCATTCAACATGTTCCCGTCAGTGCTTTTAAATAAAATACTCTCAATGGAATATGGTAATTGAATGGTGTCATCACTGCTTCTTAAAAATATTGGCAGGTGTGTACTTCCGGTAAAATTAACCTCTACAGAATCGGATTTACTTTTCTTAAGTACAATATGCGTTGTTTTAGCAGGCATTTTGTAGGGCTGATAAAACAGCTTGTTCATAGCACAAGAACTTAGAAATAAAATCAAAATAAAATAATACCGTTTGAACATAGCTTGAATTGTAATTATAAACTTAAACTTGTAAAGATACGGCACTTCTTGAATGTAGAATAATGCATTTTTTAGGTTAAATTAAAATATACCTGCATACCCTGAAATACGTATATAAAATACGTGCCAACTCGGATTTACGGATTTTTCATTTTAAAATACATTTGTATATTCTTAATCAAAAAAAAATAATATAATGAAAAATATATGTATCATTTTATCTCTCTTTGCAACTTTAGCTGTTATAGGTTGTAAAAAAGACAGCAGCAGTAGTTTGGCAGCCGGAAAAAGCAGAATTTCTTTAGATGCCAGCGGTGCTACCTCGGGCAGTTTTGCTTCTGATGACAGAGTAAGTACCGTTGCAAAAAGTGGTTCGATTATCAACGTCAGTGGTGCATCACTTAGTGCTGATATGGTGATGATGCTGCTTCCTGCTACTATTACTGCCGGAACGTATGATTTGAGTACACTCTCTTCCTCAGCAGCAGGACCTACATTCAGCTACAGCAAAGGAGCGAATGGCTGGGCAGCTGTTCCCGGAGATCATTTTACCATAGTAGTAACTAAAGCTACCTCAACAGAGATAGAAGGTACCTTTAGCGGCACGGCTCATAATGATGATGCCGGAACTGATGTTACCATCAGCAACGGGAAATTTGCAGCAAAATATTAACAAAAACCAGAACAATTATAAGTAGTGCATCCGGAAACGGATGCTTTTTTTATCTCGTTTTGCTGTTTAAACCACATAGAAACATAGCCTTTATAATC
>CAZPBT010000145.1:0-7985 GCA_964584555.1 uncultured Chitinophagales bacterium | reverse complement strand
CCCGGTTTGGTTTCTTTTGCAGAGTTACTGAGAGTCTTTTTTACTATGCACGACCCAACAACATTAAACAGACAAGGTAACGATATTGGAACGCAGTATCGTTCAGTCATATTTTATCACAATACGGAGCAGCAGCACGAAGCGGAAGCTATCATTCAAGAAATTAATAAGCAGCATATTTATCCAAATCCCGTAGTGACACAAGTAGTACCATTTTCTGTGTTTTATAAAGCAGAAGATTATCATCAAAATTATTACAACCAAAATAAAGAGCAATCCTACTGCCGTTTTGTAATTCAGCCTAAAGTCGAAAAATTTGAAAAAATATTTAAAGACAGAATGAAAAAATAGCATTTCATTTTTTTGCAAAATCATTTCATACTTTATTAATTTTTCTTACTTTAGAGAAAACAAGTTCTATGAAGAAAGTATTTCTGTCAATTTTACTTTTGGGTTTAATTGTTAATGGCATTGCACAAACCCCTTTATTTCCCATACCGGGCGCACAAGTAATTCCCGGAGAAAAGATAAATGGAACGCTCGATGATATTTCAGACTTTGCCACACGCACCCAAATTCCGGTGCCCATGCCCGATGGCACCAAATTGATGACAGACATTTTCCTGCCTATTTTGCAAGACAGTTTTACTTATGTCGATACATTTGACATCACCATACTGCCTGCTCCTTTTCCACCATTGCGCATTCCCATAAATGCGGTTCTCTTGCATAAAGGGTTTCAATATTTAATCTATGACAGTATCAACGGAGCTCCAAATCCAAATCCGTATCAATTGCCCTTGATTATGGAAAGAACGCCCTACAATAAAAGAGGTAGTGTAGAATGTTCTGCTATGGCTTTGTTAGGATATGCAGGAGCCAATCAGGATATGCGCGGACGATATTCTTCACAAGGTGCATATTTGCCATTGTATTCTGATAGCTGGAAAAAATGGCCTTACCATAATTATACGCATGTATTGGATATTACCAACCCGAGCGATCCTCGCAACGGCAATAATCATGAAGATGGGTATAATACGGTAGAATTTATCAAAAACAATCTGGTGCGTACTTTCGATTTCAACCATGATGGAATTGCAGATGATACCGCTTTAGTATATAATGGCTCAATCGGTACATTTGGTGCGTCTGCGCTGGGCTACAATCAGTTGCAGGCGGCAGCTGCACACAAAATCGACCCGGCACAACCGGGACTAAAAGCATTGTTTCCTATCGTGGGCCCTTTAGAGTTTTATAAAAGTACGGGTTTTCACAATGGATGTTTGCGTGATATGCTGGTGACCGGATGGTTGAGAGGTCAAATTGTAGACACAAGAGATGATTTAATGGCATTTGATACCGGACTGAATGATGATATTCACTCTTCAAAAGACTATAATACCGTTGATAAATTTGAAGCGGCCAATAAAGCCATCGACCACTTTGTAACCGTGCGATACGAAAATTATCCGTGTGGTTACTATCCCAATTCTATCAGCCGTAGTGATATGGATGCCACACATGCCCCGGTAAATGCAGCAGGCGAAAGTGAAAAAAACGGGATGTACTCCCGCTACGGAAATATTGAAGTGCCAGTATTTCATGTGTCGGGCTGGTGGGATATTTTTGTAGATGGCTCTATCGAAACCCATGATTTAATTCGCAGAAATATTACTCAGAAAAAAAATCTGCAAAAGATTGTAATTGGGCCATGGGCACACCAAACTATTGCTTCTACACACACGGGCGATAAAACCTATCCGCATAATGTAACAGACATTACAAAAATAGATATCACCAACTTAGGAGGTGATTTAAATCTCGCCGATATTTCTCAGTCTGAACTTATAAGCTGGTTCAGATACAATTTGAATTATAACGGCTATAACCGCTTGGGAGAACCCAAAGTGTTGATTCCGCAATCGACTACCTGGCAATCTCCATTGCCACAATTACCACAAGTACAGGTGCGCTTTCCTGCAAATGATTACAAGATTCGGTTCTTAGAACTGTTGAATTTTATCTTAGGTGCTGATGGACTAAAACAAGTGCCCGTAGAAATAAAAGTCGGGGCATTAGTAATACCATTTAATCTGGATCTTCCTGCATTAGGCCCCATCTTGCAAGGCTTTGGTACATCCGGCAGAATTGACTCTTTACCTCGTGTTGATTTTACTCAGATTCCGGATATCCGATATTATGTAGTAGGCGCATCTAACGATAGCGGCACGGTTTCGTATGCCGGTAATTACTGGATGGCTGATGATGTTTTTCCGCCAAGAAATATTAACTGGCATAACTTGTATTTGCATCAAAACGGAAAGCTCGATTTTAAAGCTCCCGTTGCTGATGAAGGATTGGGTGTTTATGTTGCCGACCCTAATGATCCGGTAATTACTGTTGGAGGTGGCAATATGATAGAACTAACACCTCAGGGCGATAGAGAATCTCAAGGACAGATGAATCTGGCAGATACCAACTTTGCCCGCTTTACAATGGACAGAGCCGGAGTACTAAAATATGAAACTGATTTGCTCACCGATTCTTTAAGTATTGTTGGTTTTCCTAAAGTAAAATTATATGCCAAATCGAATCCGCTCAATGCACCAAGCGGACCTACTGATTGCGACTTCTTTATCAGAATATTGGATGTATATCCGGATGGAAAAGAATTTTTTGTGGTAGAAGGTGCTGTAAATGCCAGAGCCCGCGAATATGCTCGCAGCATTGCAGAAGGACATGAAGATGACAATGCACCATTTTCCAACATTGATATCGGGAAAGTTTATGAATACTATTTTCAGTGCTATCCTATAGCCTATACCTTTGCGCAAGGGCACCGAATCAAGGTTTTGATATCCAGCAGCAATTATCCGCGTTTTCAGGCAAATGCAAATGTGCCTGTCAATGCGAATGAATTTTTCAGAAGAAAACCTTCAGACGGCAGAACTTATTTCTTTCAAGGTAGAGAGTATATTCCGAGATCAACGGTGCAGAGAATTTCTTTTGCCCCGGAATATCCCACCCATATCGAATTGCCTGTTTTCGGCAGTCAAAAAGTAGTAAGCATAAAAACGCACAATTCAGTAAAACCCAATTGGGATGCCAATCTGTATCCTAATCCAAGTGGAGGGCAATTTACTTTAGTTATAAATAAGACTGGGAAATACAATATTGTGGTTTATAATGTAATTGGTGAAAAACTTGCTGAACAGACTTCTACAGAATATAAGGCATTTGATTTTTCAATGTTGGATAAAGGACAATATTTTATGGAAATTCAGCATACGCAACATCCGGAAGAGAGACTAACTAAAACATTTACCATTCAGTAACCTATTTAATCTGCCAGCCATGAAATATATTTCCAGTAAACTGTTTTTAGTTATCGGGCTTTTATTTTTATCATACAATATTTTCGCACAATCGAAATCGATAAAAGGAAAAATTACTGACAAAGCCAAAGACCCGCTGATAGGTGCTAATGTTCAGATAAAAGGAACAAACTACGGTGCAGTTACCGATGCCGACGGTAATTTTGAGATTATAGCCGATGTTGAATATCCGGTAGAGCTGGAAGTCAGTTATCTTGGTTACAACACGCAGACGCTATCAGTGACAGCTGAAAACCAAAAGATTGTAATTAGCTTGAAAGAAGAAGAAATAAAATTAGGGGATGATATTGTAATATCAGCTTCACGCATTAGCGAACGCATGCAAACCTCACCTTCATCTATACAAAAAATAAACATCAAGCAGATACAAAATTCGGCTTCAGGCAATTTCTATCAGGGATTGGGCAATATGAAAGATGTCGATATAACCACATCCAGTATGGGCTTTCAAGTCTTTAATACCCGAGGTTTTAATACTACAGCTCCGGTGCGTATTGTACAGTTTATCGATGGTATAGACAATCAGGCACCCGGCTTAAATTTTCCGGTAGGCAACCTCGTAGGTGCCAATGATTTGGATTTGGAGAGCGTGGAGGTAATATCCGGTGCATCATCCGCCTTGTATGGAGCTAATGCATTTCAAGGGGTTGTGAGTATGACATCTAAAAATCCGTTTGATTATCCTTGTTTACAAATAAAACTAAAAGGAGGAAGCCGGCAAATGGCGGATGCGCAAGTGCGCTATGCAAAAGCATTCGGCAAAAAAAAGTACAAGAGAGATGTGATTGGATTTAAAATCTCAGGCAGTTATTTCAGGGCCAAAGATTGGGTGGCTGATGATGAAATTGCGAATACATACGGCGATATATCGACAGACGTAAATATGAGCGAAATAGTGCGCAAGCTGGAACGAAGCGATGATACGGCAATAGCCAGAAAATTCAGGGCGTTAAATGCATATCTCGACTTTTATCCGGTTGCATTTCCGGGTATAGTGAATGTAAGCGCACCGGGATACAGAGAAAAAGATCTGACAGATGGCATTACACAAAGTATAAAAGCAAGTGCAGGTATTTATGCCAGACCGGTTAAAGATTTGCAAATAGAATTATTATATAAGTTTGGTATGGGTAGTGCAGTCTATCAGGGAGCCAATCGCTATAATGTAAAAAATATTACTTTTCATCAACCCAAATTACAAGTAGATTATAAGGGGCTCTCTTTAAAATATTATTCTACATTTGAGAATGCAGGCAATGCTTATGATATGGTATTTGCAGCTATTAATTTATCGAAGATTGGGATACCCCGCTATGTATCAAATTTTATTGCTGAATATTTTACCAAGCTGGGCGAATATAATAACGATTACCATGATGAGCCAAGTTTAGCTAATGTTCAAGCTGCCCGGGAATATGCACTTGAACAGGCCTATAACAATGCTTATCTGCAACCCGGTACATCCAGCTTTGATTCTGCTTACAAAATTATTGTCAATGATGCCAATCTAAGAAATGGAGCAAAATTTCAGGATAAGTCTTCCCTGCATCATGCAGAAGCATCATACACACACAACTTCAAATATAACATCAATTTGATTGGAGGTATGGCATTCCGAGAGTATATTCCTCGCTCATTTGGTTCTATCTTTCACGATACATTAGTAAACAGATATGACACACTCGCAGATGGTTCACCGGACTTACATGCTAAATTTACCAAACTCAACACCTACGAGGTGGGGGCATATACTCAGGTAAGTGTAGAGCTGTTTAAGAAAAAACTGAAGCTTATCGGTTCTTTGCGGATTGATAAAAGCCAGAATTTCAAAATACAAGTATCTCCTCGTTTGTCAGCAATATTTACACAAAAAAATCATACGGTACGCATCTCTTACCAACAAGCTTTCCGCAATCCGACCCTGCAAAATCAGTATATTTCACTTGATTTGGGGGCAATAACATTACTTGGTAATTTAAAAGGCGTATATGGATATGAAGCTAATTCTGTAAAAGCATTTCAGGAAGCTTATCAAGCCGATCCGATTAATATCAACTTTAATTTGCTTAAAATTATTAAATATGAGAAACTCCGTCCTGAACAGGTGAACTCAATAGAAGTGGGCTACAGAGGTGCTGTGAAAGGCAAATTGTATATAGATGTAAGTGCGTATTTCAGCCGTTATTTCCACTTTATCGGCGATATCCGATATTATACACCACTGGCTGATACTGTTTATGTGGGTACACCATCAGGTGCAGATGCAATGATTGACCCATATTATACTAAGCTATTCCAACAACCCGTGAATGCACGCAAAAAAGTTGATGCTTACGGCGCATCTATCGGACTTAATTATTATGTCTGGAAATCATTGGTGGCTTCGTTTAATTATACGTATTCCGGCTTGAATACAAAAAATCTGACAGATCCCATTATCCCCGGGTTTAATACGCCGGCTCACAAATTCAATATCGGAATAAGTGCTCAACGTATTTGGAAAGGATTAGGCTTTGCCATGAATTTTAAATGGGTAGATAAATACATGTGGGAAAGTACTTTTGGCGATGGTATGGTGCCCAGCTATCACACACTGGACATGAATGTCAGTTACGAATTTGAGAAATGGTTTACATTGATGGTCGGCGGTTCTAATATTTACAACAACAAACATATAGAAGCTTATGGCTCGCCTAAGGTAGGAGGGTTGGTATATGGCAGTATATTGTTTGATTTGGACAGGAATCCGAATAAGAAAGAGAAAAAACGATAGGCAATTTGATCTGCCACGAAAATCGTGACACACCACTACACAGCTATCTGAACTAGCAGTTATTTCAACGCAATTAATTTTTTTATTTTTGCAGGCACATGCCGGATATTTTGCTATTACATATCGAAGCGGCTTATGGGAACACGTCATTTGCCATAAGCAAAAATGGCATTTGCACGGATGTCCTTTTCTCAGCGCAAACTAATCAGACTGCTGATGTAGCACACAGTATGGTGCAGCAGATACTGGATAAAAATAAGCTCAAGTTTAGCGATATACACGCCGTGTCTGTGAGCAGTGGTCCGGGTTCATATACCGGATTGCGTATAGTTGCTGCCATGGCAAAAGGGATATGCTTTGCACAAAATCTTCCTTTAATTGCCATACCCACGTTACAGGCAATGGCGTATGGTTGTATTCATCGATATAGACAAACGGGTTACGAGTGGTATATTCCGATGATAGATGCCCGAAGAATGGAAGTATTTACAACATACTATAATCAAGATCTGAAAGCAGAAAAATCATTTTCTTCTTTAATACTAGACGAAGAGTGGCTGGCTGCGTTGGATTGCGAAAAAAAAATAATTTTCTTCGGCAATGGTATCAACAAGTTGCAACTTTCCGATGAATTTAAAAATTCACTACTTTTTCACGATTTTATAATTAGTGCTGAAGACCAGTCTTTATTAGCTTTTCAGCGATATATAGCCCGTCAGTTTGAGGATGTTGCCTACTTTGAACCTGACTATTTTAAGGCTTTTTATACCCCATCAAATTAGGTATTTTACAGATACCTAATATTAATTTTACACAAATCCGGTGTTTTGATGCAACCAAATTTTCAAATAGTTATACTATATAAACGTAAATCTCAACATTTGAAAATAAATAAAACCAAAGAAATGTCAGCAAACATCAACTCCATCATGCAGCCTGAGTTAAAAATTGATTATCAGGTTTTAAGAAAATCTGTGCTTTTACTGCGCGCCATCAATCATAAGATGCGTCAGGAAATGATTAGGATTATTGACGAAACGGGAAAAATCACTGTTACAGATTTATATGTGCGTATGCGCATGGAGCAATCGGTAGCATCACAGCATTTGGCTCTTTTGCGTCGTTCAGGAGTTGTTTTTACTACCAGAGACGGCAAATATATTTATTATTCAGTTGACCAAAACAGAATGGAAGAAATAAACCGATTGTTAGGGGAATTGGTAAAATAATTCGTTCTGTTCGTTTTACTGCTGAAATTATTTTAATGATAAGCCATTTTGGAGTGACTATGTCATCATTTGAAAAAACACCAACCAATTTAATATAGACTAACTAACTAATTAGCTGATTCTTTAAGGTTTTAGCATTGAAATAGAGATTCCCCTATGACAAGGGGAATTTTTTTATGCACATTTGTGAAAATATGCACACTATATATATCATTTTTTCAGAAAAATTTAACATAAATCAATTATCTGTGTGAAAATATATTAAACTTCACAGAAAAAAAATCAGAAAATGTTTTGATATTATAATTTTTTTATAATTTTGTTGAAACTAAACTACAATTTATATGGAAAATTTCGAATTAAACACCGAAAAAATCGAAAGAGCAGCGGAACTGCTTAAAGCAGTTGCTCATCCTCTGCGTCTGAAAATCATTAAAATGATTAACGACAAAAAAGAAGTGAACGTAAATGTAATCTACAACACACTTCGTATTGAGCAGTCTATCACCTCTCAACACCTTAAAGTATTAAGAGGCGTTGACGTGGTTAAAACACGCAGAGATGGCAAAAAAATCTTCTATTCTT
>CAZPBT010000144.1:0-7991 GCA_964584555.1 uncultured Chitinophagales bacterium | reverse complement strand
GAAACAGAAATTATAATGGAAAGTCATTTTGAATCACAAATTCGAGAACCGTTAATCAGGGGGCATAAGACCTACAAAGACATTACTAATGACATTGTACGTCCTATCACAGGTAAAATCCAACCTCGTTGGGCATTTTGGACAGCAGTTTCTGCAGTTGTAGCGTCGTTTGGCGTATTTTGCTTAGTGTGGGAGGTATGTTTTGGTATTGGAACTTGGGGGGCAAATAAGACAGTTGGTTGGGCATGGGACATTACCAACTTCGTTTGGTGGATTGGTATCGGTCATGCCGGAACACTGATTTCTGCTATCTTATTGTTATTCCGTCAAAAATGGCGTACAGGTGTAAACCGTGCTGCTGAGGCGATGACAATTTTTGCCGTTATTTGTGCGAGCTTATTTCCGGTTTTTCACATGGGTCGTGTATGGAATGCATTCTTCATCTTCCCTTATCCTAATACAAGAGGGCCACTTTGGGTTAACTTTAATTCTCCTTTGCTTTGGGACGTATTCGCAATTTCAACATATTTCACGGTTTCCTTATTATTCTGGTATACTGGTTTAGTGCCGGATTTTGCAACAGTACGTGATCAGTCTAAAACAACAGGTCGCTGGAAATTCTATAATTTCTTATCATTCGGATGGGTTGGTTCTGCCAAACATTGGGAAAGATGGGAATCACTTTCACTAATATTAGCGGGTTTATCAACGCCACTTGTACTTTCTGTACACACTATCGTATCCTTTGACTTCTCCACCTCAGTAGTTCCGGGATGGCATACTACAATTATGCCACCTTATTTCGTAGCCGGTGCAATTTTCTCCGGTTTCGCAATGGTATTAACGCTTATGTTGGTAGCTCGTTACATTATGCGACTTGAAGATTATATTACACTGGCGCATATTGAGTCGATGAATAAAATCTTGTTGCTGACGGGAACCATGGTGGGTATCGCTTATTTGACAGAAATATTTATAGCATGGTATTCCGGTAGCATGTATGAGCAATATGCATTTGCTAACAGAGCAATGGGACCTTACTGGTGGTCGTATTTTGGTATGATGTTCTGTAATCTGGTATCTCCACAGGTGTTCTGGTTCAGAAGCCTGAGAAGAAATATTAAAGTTACATTTATCATGTCTATCTTTGTCAATATCGGTATGTGGTTCGAACGTTTTGTAATTATCGTAACCTCTTTGCACCGTGATTTTATTCCGTCAAGCTGGGTGATGTATTCACCAACATGGGTGGAGATGGGAATCTATATCGGTACCATGGGCATCTTTATGACTTTATTCCTTTTATTCTGTCGCTTCTTCCCTGCTATCGCTATTGCTGAGGTAAAATCTATCCTCAAAATATCGGGAGATCAATACAGAGAAAAACAATTGGACGAAGTAAAAAATATGGAAGCATATAAAGGGGTGAGTGTAAGTGAACATGCTTGGGATTAATTTTTAAAACAGAGTATATTATAATACTATGAGTGATACAAAAAAATATTTAGTCGGCATTTTTAATGATGATGACATCTTATTACATGCTGTAAAAGGTATCAGAAAAGATGGCTACGAAATTTCAAATGCCTATACTCCATTTCCGGTACATGGCTTGGAACATGCATTAGGCTTGGAAGAAACCAGATTGCATACAGCAGGCTTTTTCTTTGGAGCTACAGGTTTGACATTCGCATTAAGTATGATTACTTTTATCAACAAGTTTAACTATCCAACGAATGTGGGTGGCAAACCGTACTGGGGGTTATTGGCTTATGTGCCAATTACCTTTGAGCAAACAGTGTTGGCTGCTGCTGTGGGTATGACAGTTTCCTTTTACTACTTGTGTAAGTTATATCCGGGTAAAAAACCGAAAATAGTAGATGAAAGAACTACGGATAACATGTTTGCATTGACATTTGAATTAGATGCTGCTAAAGATAATTCCTATGTAAATGCAGTGACAGAATTATTGAAAAAAGAAGGTGCAATTGAAGTTTATCAAAAAGAAGTTTAACATGTCTCATAAATCGTTTATCATTTTGTTTGCAACTGTTGCGGTATTGGCTTCTTGCATAAGAAGCCCTAAAAAGCCGGGCAGACAGTATATGCCTGATATGGTTAACTCTATAGCCTATGATGCAGGTTCTCCAAATCCGGTATTTAAAGATGGCAAAACTAATCAGTTGCCACCTGTGGGCAGCGTTGCCAGAGGTACTTATACTTATCCTTTATCTGATACAGAATATGCCAGAGCTGCTACAGCAATAACCAATCCTTTTACTTTTACGAAAGATGAAATTGAAGGAAATGGAAAACATTTGTTTACCGTAAACTGTGCAATTTGCCACGGAGATAAGGGGGATGGTCAGGGACATTTGGTGCAAATCAATAAATTTCCTGCACCGCCATCTTATTTTTCAGATATATTAATGACTAAACCTGAGGGTCAGCGCTATCATACGCTAATGTATGGTAAAGGCTTGATGGGATCGTATGCTTCTCAGCTTAATCACAGAGAAAGATGGTTGGTATTGGCGTATGTCAAAGCCTTGCAAGATGCAAGCAAAGGCGGAAGTGCATCAACAGATTCAACTATTACTAAATAAAAATCTATAAATTTTCGATTGCAATGAATAATAATCAATATGTTTTAGATGCTGGCACGCAAAAAAATATCTTCATCGCATTTGCAATAGGTGTGGTACTTTTAATATTAGGGGTGTTATTTACCAATGCAGGTAAAAAAGAAGCACATGAAGAGCATGGTACAAAAACGGAACATGTAGTTACTGAAAATGCTGTACACGAAGCTGTTGCTGAACACAAAGGAGGTCATCATGCTGAAGAAGTAACAGTGAAAGAAGTCGTTATGTTTAATGCGTATAACGTATTTTACTTCGGTTTCTATATCGCTTTGGCTGCTCTTTTTTTCTTGGCAGGTGCAACATTGGCTTGGGGTGGCTGGCAAATTCAGATTCAGAAAATTCCTTTGGCTATCGCAAGCAATATCGGCTTGTTCTTAATCTTGTTATTTGTGATGTTTGCTGTTTTCGGTCATGATATTTTCGAGTGGATGCATGAAGATTTATATAATCCCGCATCACCAGCTTATGACCCGATATTAGCTTCAAAACATGACTTCCTTAATCCTACATCATTCTGGGTCTTCAGTATCATTATAGCTACATCTTGTGTGCTGATGTTTATGAAGTGGTGGAAAACATTAACAGGAATGGATAGCAATCCGTCCAGAAAATTATTTTCATCATCACGTATGATTGCCGCAATATCTATAGTTATTATTTCTTTTGTCATTAATACCTTTGCTACATGGTATTGGTCAATGTCTATTCAGCCACACTGGTACAGTACCATGTTTACTTGGAATACAATGGCAGGTGCTGCAGTTACGATGTTTTCAATTGTAATTTTATTGATGAACTTTTTGAAATCAAAAGGGTATTTACCGCGAGTAAATGCTAACCATGAACATGATGTTGCCAAATTGATGTTTGCTATCAGCGTATTCTGGACTTATACTTGGTTTGCACAATACATGTTGATTTGGTATGCTAATATCCCGGAAGAAACTATATTTTTCCAAATCAGAAGAACAACTGGCACTTATGGTTTTATCTTCCACTTTATGTTCTTGTGTAACTTCGTATTGCCTTTCTTTATCTTAATGAAACGCAAAGCAAAAAGAAGCCCAAAAGTGACAAATGTAGTTGCATTTATTATCATCTTTGGTCAGTTTACCTGGTTCTTCTTAATGAACTGTCCAGCAAGAATTCCAATAGGTGGTTATGGTTTAATTAGCATTGGATTATTATTTATGTTCGGCAGTATTTTTATTTGGGTGACATTAAAAGCTCTTTCCAGAATAAAAGATTTAGCTTCTACCACTCATCCTTTTGTAGAAGAAAGTTATAAACTGCACATATAAAACACACATCATTTTTTATAAAAGACCTGATTTATTCAGGTCTTTTTTTTGTTCTTTTTCTATATTACCTAATATTAGGTAGTTTCGCTAAAGCACTAACAAATACTATATGACTGAGTAAATTATCAGTCTCATAAAAATTATTAACTATTGTGTGTAGTGTGTACTAAAAAAAATGACAATTCTTTTCAAAGAATTAGTTTTTTTTAATAGATTTGCAAGAATTTACAACGTATAGCATTCCAGAAAATAACAAGCACGATTAAGATTCAATAGCTAATAAATAATTTTGATTGTTGGATTCGATGTTTACTTGTAAATTAAAAAAATTCCTTACTGATAAAACAATAAATAAAACTTAGGTATCTATGTCATCATTCATTTTAGGATTATTATCCCTTATCTTATTTTACATAGTAATCGTACAGATAGCGAAAGCAAAAGACCTTGTAAAAGCACTTCAAGATGGACAAGAAGAAGAAGCCAGTCACGGTAAAAGAGCATTTTATTTATTACTGCTTGGATTTGCAATTTTAGCATATTCTATAATTTCTGCATTCGTGTACAAAAAATATTTGTTACCAAAACCGGCTACTGAGCAAGGAGTTTGGATTCAACAATTGATAAACATAACTTTGATATTTACAGGTTCTGTATTTGTAATTACACAGGCTTTGCTTTTTTATTTTACCTATAAATATCACTTTAAGAAAGGCAATAAAGCTTATTTCTATCCTCATAACAATACAATTGAAGTTGTATGGACGGTTATTCCGGCTATCGTTTTGACTGTATTAATTGGAATTGGTATGTGGAGATGGTATAGCATATTCAATGTATTTAAAGACAGACCGCGTGATGTTTGTGAAGTAGAAGTGATTGGCAAACAATTTATGTGGGTATTGCGTTATCCGGGTAAAGACGGAGTGCTGGGTAAACGTGATTTTTCTTTAGTTTGTCCTGATAATGAGCTAGGAATAAACTGGAATGATCCTGCCAGTCATGATGATATTTTAGCTGATGAAATGGTATTGCCGAAAGGAAAAACGGTGTTTGCAAATATTGGTTCTTTAGATGTAATTCATAGTTTTTATATTCCTGAATTCCGTTTCATGATGGATGCTGTTCCGGGTGTACCCACTAAATTTTGGTTCAAGCCAACAATTACATCTGAGGAGATGAAAAAAATTAAAAATGACCCTGAATTTAGTTACTATATAGCTTGTAATAATATTTGTGGTAACGGTCATTATAATATGAAGAAAAAAGTTAGAGTAGTTGAACAAGCAGAATATGACAAATGGTTAGGTGAGCAAAAATCATACTACGAAACTGTGGCAAAAGCAGCCATTGCAAGTGGGTCAATTATATTGCCGGGGCAAGGACGTAATACGAATACAGCTCCTGCTGAAGAAGCACCTTCCACTAAAACAAGCTCTACTGCCGCTTACAGTAATACGCTTTCTACAGGTTTTGCTCTTTCGGGTGCAGTTGCAAATGGCGTTGAAAATAAATTGATTGATTTTATCAAAAGCGGTGAAGCTGTTTCAAAAGATAAGTGGTTTTCATTTGACCGATTATTGTTTGAAACAGGAAAATCTACATTAAAACCGGAATCACAGGAACAATTGAAGAATGTTGCAGAAATCATGAAAGCTTTTCCAAGCGTAGAAATAAAAATCGGTGGCTATACGGATAATGTTGGTGATCCGGCTGCGAATATGAAACTATCCGATGACAGAGCTAAAAATGTAATGGCTGAATTAGTAAAATTAGGCGTTGCTGAAAATCGCATGAAAGCGGAAGGATATGGCGAACAACATCCTGTTGCAGACAATAAAACAGCAGAAGGTCGTCAACAAAACAGAAGAATAGACATTCGTGTTACTAAAAAATAATTTTCAACTCCTTTAATCTATTGTAAATAATCATATATGGAAACATTGCACACAGGTACTGAACAACATGTAGATGTACATGCTCATGGCGATCATCACCATCAGGAAACATTTATTACTAAGTATGTTTTCAGTTTAGACCACAAAACAATTGGAAAGCAATTTTTGATAACGGGTATGGCATGGGCCATAATAGGTGGTTTAATGTCTGTTCTTTTTCGTTTGCAATTAGGCTGGCCGGATGAAACTTTCCCTTGGCTGGAACGCATTTTTTCAGCGTGGTATACGGATGGAAAATTAACACCTGAAGCCTACTATTCATTGATAACCATGCATGGTACCATCATGGTATTCTTTGTATTGACAGCGAGCTTGAGTGGTACATTTGCCAATATTCTGATTCCATTGCAAATAGGTGCTCGTGATATGGCATCTCCCTTAATGAATGCAATCTCCTATTGGTTGTTTTTTATTTCAGGGGTAATCATGTTTGCATCATTATTTCTGCCTACCGGAGCTGCATCAGCAGGTTGGACGATTTATCCGCCATTAAGTGCATTGCCTCAAGCATCACCGGGTTCGGGTGCAGGTATGACATGGTGGTTGATATCAATGGTATTATTCGTAGCATCTACACTCGTTGGCGGTCTTAACTATGTATCTACCGTACTAAATTTGCGTACGAAAGGTATGACCATGTTTAAACTGCCACTTACAGTATGGGCATTGTTTTTTACAGCCATCATCGGTATTCTATCTTTCCCTGTACTGGTTTCCGGCGTTGTATTATTAATTTTCGACAGAACCTTGCATACCAGTTTTTATTTATCGGATATCGTGATAGGCGGTAAAGCAATGGCCTTTGCAGGCGGTTCTCCGGTGTTATTCCAGCACTTATTCTGGTTCTTGGGTCACCCTGAAGTATATATCATCATTTTACCAGCCATGGGTATGGTTTCAGAAATATTGGCCGTTCATTCCCGTAAGCCAATTTTCGGTTATAAAGCAATGATATTCTCTATTTTAGGTATTACAATTTTAGGCTTCATCGTATGGGCTCACCATATGTTCGTAGCCGGTGTAAATCCGTTTTTAGGTTCTATATTTACCTTGTTCACCTTGTTAATCGCTATTCCATCTGCAGTAAAAGTATTCAACTGGTTAACAACACTGTGGAAGGGAAATATTAAGATTACTCCACCATTAGTATTTGCCGTTGCCTTTGTTTCTACATTTATCTCAGGTGGATTAACTGGTATTTGGTTGGGTAACTCTACTATCGATATTCAGGTGCATGCTACTTACTTTGTTGTAGCTCACTTCCATATTGTGATGGGTGTTTCCGCATTCTTCGGTATGTTTGCCGGAGTATATCATTGGTATCCGAGAATGTTTGGTCGCTTGATGAATGAGACATTGGCATACATCCACTTTGCGATTACATTTATCGGAGCTTATCTTATCTTCTGGCCTATGCACTTTCAAGGTTTGGCCGGTGTACCGCGCAGATACTTTACTAACAGTGAGTTTCCGCAATTTGCTGTTTTTGATGACATGAATAAATTAATCAGTATAGCTACTGTTATTGTGTTTTTTGCACAATTTATCTTTTTAATTAATTTCTTCTGGAGTATCAAACGTGGCAGAAAATCAGGACAAAATCCATGGGGTGCCAATACGTTGGAATGGACTTCACCGATTGAAGGTATACATGGTAACTGGGAAGGTGACTTACCTACCGTATATCGCTGGCCTTATGATTACAGCAGACCGGGAGCAGAAACTGATTTTATCCCGCAAACTGTCCCATTAACTGAAAAAGAACTACAAGAAGAAATACATTAAGTTATTTAATTAATATAAACATGCAAAGAACAGCCTCCATATCTTTCATGACTTCAATTAAATTGAAGATCAGAGATATTATGGAGCTGACAAAATTCAGATTATCTTTTTTAGTCGTTTTTTCTGCAGTAATGGCCTATTTAATGGCAGCTGACAGCTATACTAAAATATCTGTATTATTATTGTCACTAGGTGGGTTTTTAGTTACAGCATCGTCCAATACAATAAATCAAATTATTGAAAAGGACTTAGATAAATTGATGTCGCGTACACAAAACAGACCACTTGCTGCAGGCAGAATG
>CAZPBT010000143.1:0-8032 GCA_964584555.1 uncultured Chitinophagales bacterium | reverse complement strand
CCATTAATTTGTTGTATATTTGAAAGACATGCAACTCAATAAGGATAAATACGAATTTCTCAACCAAACAATAGACGACTGGCGGCAATCAGGTAATATCAACGAACTGAAAGCGCAAGAACTGAAATCTACTTTTTCTCTCAAGAAATTCAACTGGCAGGCAGTCGTCGTTTATACATTTGTTATTGCTGTAGTAAGTGCAGTTTTATCTGTTATTGTCTTATTATCCGACCGTCCGCTTCGAGCTTGGATAGAAAAACTGACTGCCGTTTCAGATACTCTGATTAGCATTATTTTGTCCGTGTTTACAGTAGTCGCATTTATTTTGCTTAACAAACAAAAGCAAAAAGCACAGCAAACTGCTAGCTATATGGCATTTATGTTGTTTGCTTGTTTTTTAAGTACGGCAAGTGTTGCCTTTTGGGCAAAATCATTTCACGTATTTGCAAATCATTATGCAGGAGTTTTCCTTATAGCAGCTATACTGTATGGCATTATTGCCGTTTATTTCCGTACACAAGTCGTGTGGGTTTTAATGGGGCTGATGTACTTGTTCGCATTTGGATTATATACCTATAAATACCAGTCGGCAGAAGGGTATTGGTTAAATTTCAATATTCCTGTTCGTTTCTTGTTGTTTTCATTGCTAATACTGCCCCTTTATATCGTTTTAAAGAAATCGCCTAAGCTAATATTTGCCGTAAAAGCACAATATATATTTGGCTGGGTGTTATTCTATCTGGCATTATGGCTTTGCAGCATCTTTGGCAACCATGCCTCCTTAGACCGATGGAATCATGCCGCCCAGTCTGATTTTATAATTTATGCAGTCATTTTATTTGTTGTATCACTTGCAGGTATTTATTATGGAGTAAAAAAGCAGAACACTGTTCTGTCAGGTATATCGCTGGTGTTCTTTGTGTTGAATTTAATCACTCGCTACTTCGAATATTTTTGGAAACCACTCAACAAATCTTTGTTTTTTCTGATTCTGGCAGTAATATTTTGGATTGCAGGCATGCAAATCGAAAAATATATGCGCAAAAAAGACACAGACACAAAGAATAGTATTTAAATAATTGTGGTTCGATTTCTCAAAAAAAACCACACGAATGTGTTTAAAAATTACTTAATAATCAAAGAGTTCTAAACAAAAGATAAACACACAAGACTAATATTATGAGAGACAGTTTGCTCTTAAACCGCTTAAGAATTCAATTAATTGCTTCTTAACCCGAAATTAATACAAAAAAATTTTCCACAATTGAGAAAAAGTTATTATCTTTGCGCCCACTTCAGGAAGTAAGTTCATTTCATTTAAACACTTTCTGTAGTTACTGCCTTCGGTGTGAAGGTAAGACTACATGACCAAAGCCTTATCGGCGACCACTGTATCTTACTCATTTTCACCGGATTAACAAAAAAGAAAAAAAGAATGCCTACTATTCAACAATTAGTTCGTAAAGGAAGACAGCAATTAGAGTGGCCGTCAAAATCAAGAGCATTAGACGCTTGCCCGCAACGCCGTGGTGTTTGTACAAGAGTTTATACTACTACGCCGAAAAAACCAAATTCAGCATTGCGCAAAGTAGCAAAGGTGCGTTTAACCAACAAATTTGAGGTGATTGCATACATTCCGGGTGAAGGACACAATTTGCAAGAGCACTCTATCGTAATGATTCGCGGTGGTCGTGTTAAAGACTTACCGGGTGTGCGTTATCATATTGTTCGTGGAGCGCTGGACACGGCAGGTGTAAACAACCGTCAAAAAAGCCGTTCTAAATACGGAACTAAAAAAGGTAAAGCAGGCGCTGCAGCGCCAACTAAAGGCAAAAAATAAACAGGGCTCAAATTAAGATACAATGAGAAAGCAAAAAGCGAAAAAAAGATATATAGCACCCGATCCGGTTTACGGCGATAAAATGGTGTCTCGTTTTGTACACAGCTTAATGTACGATGGTAAGAAAAGTGTGGCTTATGCAACTTTCTACGAAGCCATGGAGAAAATTAAAAAACAAACACAGGAAGAAGGTTTGGATACTTGGAGAAAGGCTATGGAAAATGTAATGCCGGCAGTAGAGGTACGAAGCAGAAGAATAGGTGGTGCTACATTCCAAATCCCTACACCTATCCGAGAAGACAGAAAAGTGTATTTGACCGTAAAATGGATAATCCAGTTCTCTCGTAAAAGAAACGGAAAATCAATGGGAGATAAATTGGCAGCAGAATTAATCGCTGCAGCTAAAGGCGAGGGTTCTTCTGTGAAAAGAAAAGAAGATACGCACAAAATGGCCGAGGCAAACAAAGCGTTCTCTCACTTTAAAGTATAATCGTTTAGAAATTCAGCAACAATGTCAAGAGATTTAAAATATACAAGGAATATAGGGATTGCAGCGCATATTGACGCAGGTAAAACTACAACTACCGAGCGTATATTATATTATGCAGGGGTAAATCATAAAATTGGAGAAGTACATGACGGTGCTTCTACAATGGACTGGATGGTGCAGGAAGCTGAGCGTGGAATCACCATTACTTCAGCAGCTACTACTGTAAAATGGAAATACCGTGGCGAAGAATATCATGTAAACATCATCGATACGCCGGGCCATGTGGACTTTACCGTTGAGGTAAACCGCTCTTTGCGCGTATTGGATGGCTTAGTGTTTTTATTCTCTGCTGTTGACGGCGTTGAGCCTCAATCTGAAACTAACTGGCGTTTGGCAAACAACTATAATGTAGCTCGTTTGGGATTTGTTAATAAAATGGACCGTTCAGGTGCTGACTTCTTAATGGTTGTGGAGCAAGTGAAAAAAATGTTGGGTTCTAATGCAGTTCCATTACAGTTACCAATCGGCTCTGAAGACAGTTTTAAAGGTGTTGTAGATTTAATCAACTTCCGGGGTATTGTTTGGAATACGCACGACAGAGGAATGACTTACGAAGTAGTAGAAATTCCGGCGGATATGGTAGCAGAAGCTACTGAGTGGAGAGAAAAATTGTTGGAAGCAGTATCTGAATATGATGATAAACTGATGGAGAAATTCTTCGACGATCCATCTTCTATCACAGAAAGAGAAATTTTGGATGCATTGCGTGCAGCTTGCTTAGATATGAAAATTGTACCAATGTTGTGCGGCTCTTCATTCAAAGATAAAGGTGTGCAAACCATGTTGGATTTGGTAATGGAATTAATGCCATCACCATTAGACAGACCAAATATCATAGGTACTAATCCGGATACAGGCGAAGAAGTGGTAAGAAGACCGGATTATAAAGAACCATTTGCCGGTTTGGCTTTCAAAATTGCTACTGACCCTTATGTTGGTCGTTTAGCTTTCACTCGTGCATATTCAGGTATATTAGATGCCGGTTCTTATGTATTAAACTCAAGAAGTGGCAATAAAGAACGTATTTCACGTATCTTTCAAATGCATGCAAATAAACAAAATCCAATTGAAAAATTGGCAGCAGGTGATATCGGAGCAGTAGTTGGATTTAAAGATATTCGTACCGGAGATACTTTATGTGCTGAAAATGCACCTATCGTGTTGGAATCTATGAAGTTTCCTGATCCGGTTATCGGTTTGGCTATTGAGCCAAAAACACAAAAAGATGCAGACAAATTAGGTATGGCTTTGGCAAAATTAGCCGAGGAAGACCCAACTTTCAAAGTGCGTTATGATGAAGATACGGCTCAAACCGTAATCAGTGGTATGGGTGAGTTACACCTTGAAATTATCGTTGACCGCTTATTGCGTGAGTTCAAAGTGGAATGTAATCAAGGTGCACCACAAGTAAACTACAAAGAGACGATTACTAAAGTGGTTAATCACAGAGAAAAATATGCGAAACAGTCTGGTGGTCGTGGTAAATTCGCCGATATCGAGGTGGAAATTACACCGGGTGAAGAAGGAGCTGAAGGATTGATTTTCGTAAATGACATCTTTGGTGGTGCAATTCCGAAAGAATTTATCCCATCTGTAGAAAAAGGATTTAAAGAAGCAATGAAAACAGGCGTATTAGCAGGATTTGAAGTTCCTGGTCTTAAAGTACGTTTGCACGATGGTTCTTACCATCAAGTTGACTCTGACTCTTTCTCTTTCGAGCAAGCCGCTAAATTTGCATTCCGTGAAGCTTGTAAAAAAGCAAATCCAATCTTGTTAGAGCCGATCATGAAGTTAGAAGTTATCACTCCGGAAGAAAATACGGGTGATGTAGTAGGTGACTTGAATCGTCGTCGTGGTATGATGGAAGGCATGGAAATGAAAAACAATGCGCAAGTAATCAAGGCTAAAGTGCCTTTGTCTGAAATGTTTGGATATGTAACAGATTTGAGAACAATTACTTCCGGTAGAGCAACCTCTATCATGGAGTTCTCTCATTATGCACCTACGCCTAACAACATTACGGAAACGGTTATTGCCAAACAAAAATCAAAAGTAAAAGCAGATTAATATCATGGCACAAAAGATTAGAATAAAATTAAAATCTTATGATCACAATTTGGTGGACAAATCTGCCGAAAAGATTGTGAAAACGGTTCGCAGTGCCGGTGCAGTAGTGAGTGGTCCAATTCCACTGCCTACCAACAAGAAAATATTTACGGTGGTAAAATCTCCGCACGTAAATAAAGTGGCTCGCGAGCAATTCAAATTGTGTACGCACAAAAGAATGTTAGACATCTTCAGCGCAACGCCTAAAACGGTAGATGCACTGATGAAATTGGAATTACCAAGTGGGGTTGATGTTGAAATAAAAGTATAATTAAGACATGGCAGGATTATTAGGAACAAAAGTAGGAATGACCAGTATCTTCGGTGATGAAGGCGCGATTGTGCCATGCACGCTGATACAAGTAGGTCCATGCGTAGTAACTCAAAAAAAATCGAAAGATAAAGACGGGTACGATGCAATACAGTTAGGCTACGGTGAAAAGAAAGAAAAAAATACCACCAAGCCAATGAAAAAACATTTTGAAAAATCAGGAGCTTCTCCTAAATCAGTTTTAGCTGAGTTTAAAGGAATGGATAACCTGAACGTGGGCGATGTAGTAACTTCTGAATTAATAAAAGAAGGTGACAAAATTGCTATCGTGGGTACTTCTAAAGGCAAAGGATTTCAAGGTGTTGTAAAAAGACATGGTTTCTCCGGAGTAGGAGGTGCTACTCACGGTCAGCACAACCGTTTAAGAGCCCCGGGTTCATTAGGTGCTTGCTCTACTCCATCTCGTGTAATGAAAGGCATGAAAATGGGTGGTCGCACAGGTGGCGATACAGTGAAAGTGAAAAGTGTGAAAGTGTTGAAAGTCGTTCCGGAAGAAAATCTGATTTTGATAAAAGGCTCTATCCCGGGATTCAACGGTTCATACTTGAAAATTGAAGTAAAATAAATTCCAAATCTTAACAGGAAGACAAGATGAAAGTAGATGTATATAATATAAAAGGCGAAGCAACAGGCAGAACGGTAGAGTTACCGGATGCAATCTTTGGAATTGAGCCTAATGAGCACGTAATCTATCTGGCGGTAAAGCAATTTTTAGCCGGAAGAAGAAGCGGTACGCACAAAACGCTTGAGAAATCTGAATTATCCGGCTCTACACGTAAACTACATAAACAAAAAGGTACGGGTGGTTCTCGTAAAGGAAGTATCAAAAACCCATTGTTTAAAGGTGGTGCACGTATATTCGGTCCTCAACCACGCGATTATAGCTTTAAGTTGAATAAAAAAGTGAAAGATTTAGCTAAGTTTTCAGCACTTTCTACAAAAATGGCAGCATCTGCAATAAAAGTGGTGGAAGATTTCAACTTCGACCAACCAAAAACTAAAGAATTTATCGCAGTACTTAAAGGATTTGGCTTAGAAAACAAAAAAACATTGTTGGTTTTGCCGGAGTTAAACGATAACGTATACTTATCAAGTAGAAACTTGAAAAATACGAGCATTGGTTTGGCAGCGTCTTTGAATACCTACGAAATCATGAATAATAATACCATCTTGATTGCCGAAAAATCAATCGAGACATTTGAAAAATAATAAAGCCGAGAGAAAATGGATATTCTGAAAAAACCGATCATCACGGAAAAAGCAACAAAACTGACTGATAAAGCCGGTAAATATACGTTCGTGGTGGACAAAAAGGCAAATAAAGTAGAAATTAAAAAAGCGGTAGAAAGCATGTATGGTGTTAATGTAGAAGATGTGAATACTGCCGTAATGCCTTCTAAACCCAAAAATCGTTTCACTAAAAAAGCGATTATTTCCGGTAAAAAAGGAAGCTACAAAAAGGCTATTGTAAAAATAGCACAAGGCGAATCAATTGATTTCTATAACGATTTATAATCTGAAAAGTAAAAGTAAGCATGTCAACAAGAAAATATAATCCGATTACCCCCGGACTTAGATATAAAGTAACGAATGCGTTCGCTGAAGTTACTGCATCTACGCCTGAAAAATCATTACTCGCACCAATTAAGAAATCAGGTGGTCGTAACCAAAAAGGTGAAATGACTATGCGTTATATTGGTGGCGGACACAAACGTCAGTATCGTATCATAGATTTCAAACGCAATAAATTTGATATCCCGGCTACGGTAAAAACAATTGAGTACGATCCGAATCGCTCAGCATTTATAGCATTAGTTGTATATAAAGATGGCGAAAAACGATATATCATCGCTCCGGAAGGATTGAAAGTAGGTCAAGAAATCGTTTCAGGAAAATCAGTTGCTCCTGAAGTAGGCAATACACTGCCTTTAGGCAATATGCCACTTGGTTCGGTAGTGCACAATATAGAAATGCAACCGGGTAAAGGAGCTGCTATTTGCAGAAGTGCAGGAACATTTGCTCAATTAACGGGTAAAGACGGAAAGTATGCGATTATTAAATTGCCATCTGGTGAATCAAGAATGGTTTTAGCAACTTGCTTGGGTACGATTGGAACAGTATCTAATTCAGACCATAACTTAACTGTTGACGGTAAAGCAGGTGCAGCTCGTTGGAAAGGAAGACGTCCTCGTACTCGTCCGGTGGTGATGAACCCTGTTGACCACCCAATGGGCGGTGGCGAAGGTAGAGCATCCGGCGGACATCCGCGTTCAAGAAAAGGTATTCCATCTAAAGGCTTGAAAACGAGAAGCAGAACGAAAACGTCAAATAAATATATTATTAGTAGAAAATCTAAATAACGCTTAACCGAAATGGCAAGAAGTTTAAAAAAAGGACCTTACATCGCATATCACTTACAACAAAAAGTGGATGCCA
Source organism: uncultured Chitinophagales bacterium (assembly GCA_964584555.1). GTDB lineage: Bacteria > Bacteroidota > Bacteroidia > Chitinophagales > JADIYW01 > JADJSS01. The sequence continues at coordinate 769 of CAZPBT010000143.1, read as the reverse complement.
TGAACGAAAGCAATAAAAAAACAGTAATCAAAACATGGTCTCGTGCCTCTATGATTACACCAGATTTTGTTGGTCATACTTTCGCAGTACACAATGGCAACAAATTCATACCGGTATATGTTACCGAAAACATGGTAGGACATAAATTAGGAGAATTTTCACCTACTCGCCAATTTAAAGGACATTCAGGAAACAGAAAATAATAAAAAATGGGTGCAAGAAAAAGATTAGTTGCTGAAGCAAGAAAAGAAGCGAAACAAAATACTTGTGTTGCCAAAGCAAACCAAGTACCTACTTCGCCACGAAAAATGAGACTTTTGGCGGATGTAATACGCGGAAAAGATGTATTTGATGCATTGAATATTCTAATATTCTCGACAAAACACGCATCTAAAACGGTAGAAAAATTATTGCGCTCAGCCATTAACAACTGGGAACAAAAATTTGAAAACAAAGCTGATGAGAGTGAATTGTATGTAAAAGAGATAAAGGTGGATAGCGGTCGTGTATTAAAACGCTTCCAACCTGCACCTCAGGGAAGAGCATACAGAATACGCAAACGCTCAAATCATGTAACACTTGAATTAGCTAGCCGTAATATGGAAGGTGCTACTTTGGTAACAGAAGATAATAACGAAAATTAAATTATATAATTAATGGGAACTAAGGCTAATCCAATAGCAAATAGATTAGGAATTATCCGCGGATGGGATTCCAACTGGTATGGCGGCAAAGATTTCAGCGATAAACTGATTGAAGATCAGAAAAT
>CAZPBT010000142.1:0-8048 GCA_964584555.1 uncultured Chitinophagales bacterium | reverse complement strand
AACCACTATCCGTACATTTGATGAACAAACCGCTATTAAAATAAAATGATTACTGTATGTTAGTTGTCAGTCCACAGTCCATAGTCCACAGTCGCTTTGCGTTAATTTGAACAATTTTCAGGAAAATGCTATATACATGAAGAATGAAATCATTATCACATTTTCACATCTTCACATTATCTCATTAAAATACAAGTACTATTAAAACAAAATGATTACTGAAACTTTTTTTCCGTATTCGTCTACATATTGACATTTGTACAAGTACTATTAAAACAAAATGATTACTGAAACTGGAGCAAAGGAATTCATCCAAGTATTGTCATAGTACAAGTACTATTAAAACAAAATGATTACTGAAACTCCAAAATTTGTTACTCGGCGTGATATCAGGTTTGTACAAGTACTATTAAAACAAAATGATTACTGAAACACCATCACCAGGTTGCGACGCAGATGTTCCCCAGTACAAGTACTATTAAAACAAAATGATTACTGAAACTTAGAATCAGGATTATCAATACCTGATTGAATTGGTACAAGTACTATTAAAACAAAATGATTACTGAAACTCTTCCATTGTCATCGCAGGGTGCTGCATCTAGTAGAAGTACTATTAAAACAAAATGATTACTGAAACGAGAAAATACTGAAGTAGTTTACTATACTTCTTGTAGAAGTACTATTAAAACAAAATGATTACTGAAACTCTGTTCAGTTCGTTCACCACGTGATGGATACAGTAGAAGTACTATTAAAACAAAATGATTACTGAAACTATAGAAACGTATTTTCTCAGGTGTCAATTTGAGTAGAAGTACTATTAAAACAAAATGATTACTGAAACTCAGCACCACATTCTTCTCTTGCTTCACGTCTTGGTAGAAGTACTATTAAAACAAAATGATTACTGAAACAATGAATTTAGGAAGTGTATATCATGATAATAATGTAGAAGTACTATTAAAACAAAATGATTACTGAAACAGAATGACCCTGCCATTCAGTAATTTTTATGCGGTAGAAGTACTATTAAAACAAAATGATTACTGAAACTCAGCACCACATTCTTCTCTTGCTTCACGTCTTGGTAGAAGTACTATTAAAACAAAATGATTACTGAAACTTTTTTGTTTTTTTGTTTCAGCTTTTTCTAGCAGTAGAAGTACTATTAAAACAAAATGATTACTGAAACTCACCAGTTGCGTTTGGATCTGTTGGATTCACAGTACAAGTACTATTAAAACAAAATGATTACTGAAACTACTGCAATTCCTTATTGATAGTGCCTGGTAAGTAGAAGTACTATTAAAACAAAATGATTACTGAAACTGCATTTGCTCGAAGTATTCTTTATCCATTTTCAGTACAAGTACTATTAAAACAAAATGATTACTGAAACTTCCGAATTCGTCCCATGCATATTTCCCTTCGGTACAAGTACTATTAAAACAAAATGATTACTGAAACTTTCCAATGCAGATATAATCGCCTACGCATGTAGTACAAGTACTATTAAAACAAAATGATTACTGAAACTTGACACCTGCTTCTGTTAGAGCGTTTTCTTTTGTAGAAGTACTATTAAAACAAAATGATTACTGTGTATTAGTTGTCAGTCCACAGTCCATAGTCCACAGTAGTGTTGGGTTAATTTGAACATTTTTCAGGAAAATGCTATATACATGAAGAATGAAATCATTATCACATTATCATATTTTCAAATTATCACATTAACAAAGTGCTATTAAAACAAAATGATTACTGTGTATTAGTTTATCAGTCCACAGTCCATAGTCCACAGTAGTGTTGGGTTAATTTGAACAATTTTCAGGAAAATGCTGTTTACATGAAGAATGAAATCATTATCACATTATCATATTTTCAAATTATCACATTATCACATTATCACATTATCTCATTTCCACATTTTCACATTTCCACATCTTCACATCTTCACATCTCCACATTATCTCATTTTCCATTAACTTTTTTTAGTGAATTTCACCTCGTTTATTTAACTTATTTTTGCCGAATATTTTAAATTATGCTCAAAATAATATCCCGTATTTTACTAATAGCCAAAGGATGGTCTTACAATGTTGACATGGTAAAACCCATTGACAAATGTGTCCTCATCGTTGCACCGCATACTTCCGCATGGGATTTTGCCTTGGGCAGAGCCGTATTTACCCTCGCAGGCATACCTGCAAAATTTGCCATAAAGAAAGAAGCCTTTTTCTGGCCACTCAATTGGTTGTTGCGCTACCTGGGAGCTGTTCCTGTAGACCGTACTCCTAAAACAGGCAATGAGAAAAAAAGAATCAGCTTGGTAGAGGCTATGGTAAACACCATCAATAAAGAAAAAAAGATATGTATGGTGATTACGCCTGAAGGTTCGCGAGGAAAAAGGCATCAATGGAAAACCGGATTTTATTATATCGCTTTGCAGGCGCATGTTCCCATAGCTTTATCTTATCTGGACTTTGATACTAAAGAAGGCATCGTGGGCAAAATCCTCTATCCTACAGGAAATATTGATAATGACATGCGTGAAATCATGGACTTTTACCGGGATAAAACACATTTGGGCAAATACCCGAACAGATGCACTTTGGATGAAAGATGGGCGTAAGGCAATTGGTATCCTTTGAAAATTTTAATCAGTGCGAGAAAAAGTAAGTTGCAGCATTTCTTTATTCAATAAACCGCTTACCCACCCTAATATCGGTATACAAATAAAAAATCCGCACAACTGAAATAATAGCTGCAATTTTGAATTTTGTAACTGCAACTTATTGGTAAGCAATACCAACAACAAACAGAGAACACTGAAACTCAGTAAGCGCAAAACGTAATTGATATTAAATGAAATGTTGAAAATGCGCATCATCAATACAGAATAGGCAATCAGCATAAATACCTGAGTGATTAACGTGGCGATGGCAGCGCCCTCAGCACCGGATTTTACGATTAAGATAAAATTCAATCCCACATTTATTAATACGGCAACACTCAAAACAATAATCATTTGTTTGAAATTTTTGTTTGCCGTCAATAGAGTGCCAATCACGTATAACAAGGCTATAGGGAAAAAATTAAACAATAATAAACCAAAAACTTTTGCAGAATACGTACTGTCGGTATTGGGATACATCAGTGCTATAATTTCTTTTTTATGAGAAAAAAGACCTATTAAGATGGAAACAGCAATGCAGTACATCAAATTAAATCCTGATTTCAGCATGGGCTTAACGGATACATGACGACTTATTTGAAATGCAAAAACGGGTAATAAGATGCCGGCTATCAGATAGCCGATATTATTTAAGGACTCAATGAGCCTGTAGCTTTGCGCATAAATACCACTTTCATAAGCACCAGAGTCGGGGCTTAATTGCTCTAACATTACGCCGTCAATACGAAAATAGGTAGTCATTAAAAAATGAATCAGTGCGTATGGCAAAGTCATTTTGGCAATCTGTATAAATTTGGAAAAACTGATGCGAAAAACAAGCTTATCGGCAAGCTGAAACGAGAAGGTGATGCAAACGAAAAAGGTAATTAGATAAGCAAAGAATTGTGCAAGTACAAAATTAGTAATTGTCAAATCAAAGAAAGGCAAATTTCCCCAAATCAAGATCGCACAAAAAATGATTATGAGCAATTTATCCAGTACGGATAAAAGGGCATCTTTTATAAATTGCTGATGAGCGGTAATATTGGTACGCAAGAAAATATTAAACGATAATAAAATCTGATTGGCTAAAATAATAAACAAATACGGATAGGTAATGTATCCCAGCGGATAGGCAAATGCAATGCAAAGCACGAGATAAGCAATCAGTAAGATAGTTTTAAAGAGCAGCAAAGAGGGGAGTAGCTCATTGATTTTTTTTGTGTCGGTGGCTACTTCTCTGTTGTTGTAATTTTGCAATCCGAAGTCTAACAATATCTGAAAGAGATAAGTAAAATTAAAGATGGCAAAATACATACCGTATACATGTTCGCCTAATTTATTTTGAACTGTTCTGTCGATGCCTAATACCCAAAATGGTTTGATGAGCAGATTTACAAAAATCAAGAAGAGGACATTAAACAGAAAAGACTTTTTCATATCAGGTTGCTGCAGTTTTGTGAATGTTGCGGGGCGGGCGAAGCCCGCCCCGCAACATTCAACTTTCCTCAAAGATAAAGATATACTGCTTATTTTAGTTTAAAATAACCCTTCAGCTGATTCATGCCATCAGTAGTCAGCTTATTATAATATTTCCTTCCTGATAAAGTGAAAACAATATAGGCACTGTCAGGTAAAAAATAAATATCTCCATTCGTCACCCTTCCCTCATCAGACTCAATTGAATAGTATAAGAGGTTTTTTGCCTGTTGCGACGGAACGGCAGCGGAGTCAATGATAATATTAAAAAACATACCCTGCTTAGACGCCGGAACATCAATATGCATAAATTCAGTTTGGTGATTGACAACTAGCTTCTTACAATGTTTCAAAATAAAGAGTAAAGAATCTATCGGCATTTTATCCGTTTTTATCTTGGCTTGTACTGTCTTCTGCTTGCTGTTTTTAGAAACAGTTTTTTGCTTGTTTTGGGCATGTCCAACCAAAATAAAAATAAACATCAGACCAGTAAAAAGAATATTCCTTTTCATAGACTTAAAAGTAGGAAAACTATTTCTTATTACAGGAAATTGTTGTGTTATATAAACCACATCAAAAAAGCAGTACTTTTATGATTTACTATTCATTTATGTCAAAACGCTTGCATTTGTTTGAATTTGAAGATCAGGAATGGTTTCCCAAAGATATCAGAAACTACATGACCGACTATCTGCAAATTGTTTCCAATACCTTTAAATTTTACGAAGCAGTCATTCCTGTTTTACAAAAAGGAGTGGAAAAAAGCGGCACAAAAAATATTATAGATTTAGCGTCTGGTGGAGGAGGTGGTTGGTTGTCTATTGCCGATAAAATTGTTCATACAATTCCGGGAGTAAAAATTACGCTGACCGATTTTTTCCCAAACATAAAAGCATTTGAAACTACTCAAGAGCAATATCCGCACTTGTTTTCGTATCAAACGCAATCTGTAGATGCAACACAAGTGCCAGAAAGTTTAAAAGGTTTAAGAACACAATTTTTGTCCTTTCACCATTTTAAACCTGAAATGGCAAAAAAGATTTTGCAAAACGCCGTAGACAGTAAACAACCTATCGCAATTTTTGAGGCCATTTCCAGAGATACTGACGGATGGATAAAAGCGGCTGGTGTTCCGCTGACTGTTTATGCACTTACTCCGTTTATTAAGCCCTTTTCTTGGAAGAGATGGCTCATGACTTATTCATTGCCAATAGTGCCATTCTTTATTACGTTTGACGGATTCGTATCGGTATTGCGGATGTACTCAAAAGAAGAATTAAAAGCACTCATTCTAACTGTAAGAAATAACGATGTTTTTGAGTGGGAAATTGGCGAGAAACAAAGTGGTATAATGCGTATTCAGTATTTGTTGGCCTATCCGAAATAATTAATTAATGAGCACTCATTCAAAGTCAGATCCCTATCAGGCATTGCGCTATCGAGAGTTTCGGTATTTTTTATTGGCTCGGTTTTTTATAACCGTAGCACTCTCCATGCAAGCAGTCACGATTGGTTATGAAGTGTATGAATTAACGCATAGTAAATTACTGCTGGGGCTAATTGGTTTAACTGAAGCCATTCCGGCAATTACCATTGCCATGTATGGCGGTTATGTGGCTGATAAATCAGAGAAAAGAACATTGCTCGCAACATCTGTTTCTCTTTTTACATTGATGTGCGTAGGCTTGCTCGTTATAACTTATCCCAAAATACTGGCTCTTTGTGGCAATAGCATGGCTGTAAAAATCATCTTTGTCATCATCTTCATCACCGGCATTGCCCGCAGTTTTTCAGGCCCCGCTTCATTTGGTTTATATGCACAAATTGTACCCAAAGAAGTCTATCAAAGTGCCATTACCTGGTCGAGCTCCGCCTGGCAATTGGGTGCAGTTTTAGGACCCGCGTGTGGCGGTCTTATTTTAGGCATTTTCGGTATTACTGCTACTTTTGCTTGTATTGTTTTCTTCTTGTTACTTGCCGTTGTTTTGATTTTATTAATCGAGAAAAAGCCTGTTTTATTTGTTCCCCAAAATGAATCTGTTTATCAAAGTGCTATTCAAGGCTTGAAATTTGTTTTTGAAAAAAAAGAAATACTAGCCTGCATCAGTTTGGATTTATTTGCAGTATTGTTTGGCGGGGCCGTTGCCTTATTACCGGTTTATGCACTGGATATTTTGCATGTGGGTGCGCAAGGTTTGGGTTGGCTGAGGGCTGCACAGGCCATGGGAGCAATAGTCGTGTTGCTCTTGCTGGCTTATCACCCGATAAAAAAACAGGCAGGCATCAAATTATTGTTAGCCGTGTTTGGGTTTGGGGTATTTATCATTTTATTCGGCATCAGCCGCAATTTTTATTTTTCCATGTTTTGCCTGATAATGAGCGGCGCATTAGATGGCATCAGTGTTGCCGTGCGGCACACTATCATTCAGCTTGCTACACCCGATGAAATGCGAGGCAGGGTTTCAGCAGTCAATTCGATGTTTATAGGGTCTTCTAATGAAATTGGTGAATTTGAAAGTGGGCTTACTGCACACTGGATGGGAACTGTGCCGGCCGTAATCTTTGGCGGTTGTATGACTTGCCTGATTGTAGCCGGAACTTATGTCTTCTCTCCGAGATTAAGAAAATTAGAATTGAAATAAAATTTTTGTAAAGCAGATTAAATTAATCTCAAATACAATATATTTACAATATCGCTTCACCCATGTCAGATTTACTTTTTACCTACGGCACCTTACGGCTTAATCAAAGCCACCCTATGGCTACTTATTTAGCCGAAAATGCTACCTTAGTCGGATTGGCACTTTTGCCCAAAGCAAAACTGTATAAAGTAGATTGGTATCCGGCATTAATTTCCACAGAAGATGAAAAGGATACGGTAGTGGGAGATGTTTTTAGCTTGAATAATCTGGATGCTTTAGAGAAATTAGACGATTACGAAGGAATAGGAAATGGCGAAATCCCTTATGAGTACAGACGTGAAAAAGTAGAAATTATTTTGGAAGGAAATAAAACGGCTTGCTGGGTGTATTTTTATAATCATCCGCTTCCGGAAAATGCAGAGTGGATAGCATCCGGAGATTTTTTAAACCCATAAGATGAGATTACTGTTTTTTATCTTTATAATCTTAGCAACAAAATATTGTCCGGCACAGGATACCCTGAAACTAAAGCCTGTTTCAAGTCTGATTTTACTGAAAGAGATACCAAAGCAAACTACCCATTCTACACCAGGCAGCATGACATTGCCCAAACACATACAAGGTAAATTCTGCGATTTTGAAGACCAGATACAACGCAAGAAAATACCCTTGAATTTTTCCTTGGGTGAAGGAAAATATTAGTCCATTCTTAAAAAAAAATGTATATGGCAGAAAGAAGTATAGTGCACCCACAAAGCGATATTGAAGATTTTTTCAAATCGAAAATCAATACGTATATAGATGAAATAAAGGGCGATGAAACTGCGCTTTGGGGAGATATGACGGTGCATCACATGTTGGAGCATTTATTATTTCCTTTAGATTTTGCCATTACAGATTCAAAACTGATTATTTTTACGCCGGAAGAACAATTGCCCAAATTGAATGCCTTTCTTCACAGCGATTTGGGTTTGATTAAGAATTTCAAGACTCCTTTATTGCCTAAAGATAAGCTCGTGCCTTTACAGCAAGCTCAACTGGATGATGCAAAAAAGATTTTGAAAGAACGAATTGTGCTGTTTTTAGAAAGTATAAATAAATCAGGCTTTACTTCAAAAGTTCATCCCATATTCGGGATATTGAATAAAGAAGAATGGCTGTCGTTTCAGTACAAACATTTCACCCATCATTTTTCACAATTCGGCATTTTATTTCAAGGGTAAATTTGAATAGGACTGCCTAATACGATG
>CAZPBT010000141.1:0-8052 GCA_964584555.1 uncultured Chitinophagales bacterium | reverse complement strand
TATACGTAGCTAAGTTATTTATTTTATTGATTATTTTCACTTTTTTTTGTTAAAATTTAGTGGACTTGCTGTGTTTTCAATATGCAGTTGCTTATATGTATATATATATGTTGTTAGTAGTAAGAAAAGAAATTTACAGAAACCGCCATAGGCGATACTATGTTTTTACTTGACTATCTAAACGGCTTTGCACCAAACAACTATCTAAGATTATAAAACTATGTTTCTATGTGGTTTAAATAGCATATTGTATAAATGATTTTGTTGTTAGGTGAGGATACCTAAAAATGAATTAAAATTGAAGTAAGAAATGAAAATTATAGAAATCGCCCCATAGACGATACTATGTTTTTACTTGACTTTCTAAACTAACATGCACCAAACAACTATCTAAGATTAAAAAGCTATGCTTCTATGTGGTTTAAACCGCACAATGGTAATAGTTAACTTCGCTTGGTGAGGACTCCAAGCGATAAATTATATTTCGATTTATTTCTGCTTTTTTTCCCTTATTCAGCCAAAATATTATTCATGATTTTAGTCTGATGTCGTATAGATTCCTGATGTATGGCATCCATCATCTCACGTACAAAGTCTTCAGTAAGTTCTTTTTTAGAGGCTTTTTTAATCCTGTCGTTGATAATTTCATCCCAACGGTTTGTTTGTAAAATAGTAATGCCGTTATCGCGTTTAAATTCACCAATTTTGCGGGCAATATCCATGCGTTCGCCCATAATTTCCAGCATATAATTGTCTATTCTGTCAATCTGCGCACGCAAAGCTTCCAGATTGTTTTCTTCATAATCATCCAGTTTGCTGTGTCTTACTATCAAGCCTGAAATTATTTCACCCAGTCGTTCCGGTGTTACCTGTTGTTGGGCATCGCTCCACGCTTGGTCAGGGTCGCGGTGAGATTCTATCATCAATCCGTCAAAGTCAAGGTCGAGTGCCTTTTGTGCAACTGAAGGAATTAATTCTCGAGCTCCGCAAATATGTGATGGATCTACAATAATTGGCATGTGCGGGTATAAACGCTTCATCTCCACCGGAATTTCCCACATGGGTTTGTTGCGGTATTTCGATTTTTCATAAGAAGAAAATCCGCGATGTATAGCACCGATGCGTTTTATTCCTACGGCATTAATGCGTTCCATACTGCCCAACCATAATTGCAAATCGGGGTTAATCGGATTTTTAATCAATACCGGAATATCTACGCCTTTCAATGCATCAGCTACTTCTTGTACAGAAAACGGGTTAACTGTAGTACGTGCGCCAATCCAGAGAATATCGACACCGGCTTTAAGTGCATCTTCCACATGTTGTCCGGTAGCCACTTCCACAGTAGTTGGTTTGCCAATTTGCTTACCGGCTTCTATCAGCCATGGCAGGCCTTCTTTTCCTATGCCTTCAAACATGCCGGGGCGAGTGCGCGGTTTCCAGATGCCGGCTCTCAATACATCTATGCCTTTATCTGCGAGTCTTTTAGCCGTTTCCAGCATTTGCTCTTCTGTTTCGCAAGAGCATGGACCTGAAATAATGATTGGTCTTTCAAAATTAAAACCCCAGTCTTTTAACGGTAAAATATCTAAATTGCTCATAATCTATTTTTAGTTTGAATACCAAATGCTGTAAAATCTGCATCAGTTTTGTTTCCTGATTAGCTGATTCCATACAGCATGATATGCTTGATTTTAAAAAAATGAAATTACAGCATTCGTTCGGAATTCAGTTTTTATCAATATTACTATTAGATTTCGTTTAGATTATGAAATTAGTTGCAAAACAAATTAATGAATTCTGCTTTTTTCATCTTCATTGCTTTTGCTGATTACCGTGTTTTTAAATTGTTTGCCTTTATTAAAATTGTAACTAACTGTTAATCCTACAAAGGCTGAACTGAATTTATTGATGGATACAGAATGTACATTGAAGAAATCTGTGGTGTAAGAAAAGTTTTTTGTGCGGAAAATATCATTTCCTGACAAGCGGATTTTTAGCGCATTTTTCAAAAATGATTTTGAAATGGAAATATTGACCATACCATCACTCTTCATAATATCGGTGGCATCTAAATGTGGCGTGGTATAGAAGGCAAAGACATTGATTTGAAAATCTTTAGGCAGTCTGAATGTATTGTCTACAGAAAAATTGCCTTTATGAGAACTGACTTTAAATTCTTCGTCATTCACAATGGAATTGTATCTGAAAAACGTATAGGTTGCATTGGCAGAAATCGACCACCATTTAAACAAGTCTTTATTGATACTTAGTCCAATATTCAGGTTGTTGCGCACCCTGAAATTAGAAGCACGGTAGGTAGAAATTTTTGTACTGTCGTCCTGAAATACCAAATGGGTTGAATTATTATTCAGGTTTTCATGATTGATAAAAAAGCTGTAAGTGTTTTTGAAAGTATAAGTTATTTCTGTTAAGTTGACTAATTGAGGCTTTAAATTGGCATTTCCTGTCCAGATGGAATACGGGCTAAGATAAAACTCAAATGGATTCAAGTCCTCAAAATTAGGTCGCTGAATTTTCCGGCTGAAATTGATATTGAGGCTGTGTTTTTCTTTTATGGTTTTTTGAATAAATAAACTTGGGAAAAAATCGACATAATGTTTTTTCGTTCTGCTGTTTAATGTTACAGAATACTGGTTGGTATTCGTTTGTTCAATACGCAAACCTAAGTTAGTGGACCAGTTCTTTTTCCATTCTTTGCTCCATATTCCAAAAATGGCATTTATATTTTCGATATACTCGAATTTGTTAGATTTTCCTGCATCCAAAATATACTGTGTTCCATCCCAGTTTTTAAATTGCACATCATTTCCTGTTTTTGTCCAGGTAAATTTGAATCCGGTTTCAATCGAATGCCCTTTTTTGAGGGGCTTATAATAATTTAAATTAGAAGTATGCAGATGCACAATAAAAGGATTGTTCTGAGTGAAATTGTATAAATTGCTTATAAAAGTTTCCTGCTTATCATAGTCATCCGTTAATAAAGAACTGTTTGTAAAGAAACGAAAAAATGCAAAGTCATAATTGAATTCGAGCTTGGTGCCGGATGTATCCAAATTGCCGATATAGTGAAAATTTACTGTGGGACTCACACCGGATGCTTTTGTCGTATTTGTCGTTTTTTGAATATCCGAAAATTCGTTGCTTTTGGCAATATTATCATATATTTTTAAAATTGAATTGCCAATATGGTTATCTGAAAATCCAAAAGTTTCTGAGCTTATGCCAACTGTATGCTTGTCATTGATATTATAGTTGATTTGCAAGTTGCCAAAATGCCCCATAAAACGGTTGACATCCTTGCCCTTTTCATCATATTGCTGAATACTGTCATTAAAAGTAAAATCTCTGGTGAATATGTGATCCTGATAACCTTTGCCATAGCTATAGTTATATGCCATACTCACCACCAATTTTTTATAATTCACGTTTAAGTTAAATCCTGCTTCAGTGGATGCATATTTATTTTGTCTGTAGTTAGCATAAACAGAACCGTTTACTCCCGAACGACTGTTGTTTTTAAGCTGAATATTAATAATGCCACCTTTTGCTTCAGCATCAAATTTTGCTGAAGGATTGCTGATGACTTCAATCTTTTTAATGTTAGAACTCTGGATAGATTTCAGGAAAGTAACCAGCTGATCGCCACTCAAATTTTCCACTCTTCCATTTATCATCACTTGCACCCCGCTTTTTCCATTTACATTAATCTGGTCATTCCCTGTAATGCTGACACCCGGTACACTGCGAAGTAAATCAAATGAATTTTCACCACTCGATTTTGTGCTGTTTTCTACATTATAGACAAGTCGGTCTGCTTTGCGTTCTATAACCGGACGCGTAGATTTGATTTCTACATTGCCTAAAACTGTAGCATCCGGATTAAGCATTACAGTTGCTAAAGCCACATCCTTATCTTCCGTTACTTGGATATTGTTTAACGTATCTGTCTTGTACCCGATATAAATAATTTCGATGAAATAATTTCCCGGTTTAATATTTTTGAAATTAAAACTTCCTGTACTGTCTGATGTAGTACCTTCTAAAAACAGGCTGTCTTTGTATTGATGTAAAAGTACATTGCAAAATTCCAGAGGTTTTTGTTGTTCATCTAAAATACTGCCACTGATTGTATTGCTTTTGACGGATAAAATACTGTACACAAAAACGAGTAAGCAAATTAAGCTGTTTTTCATAATTCTATATTTCTGAAATAGGTAGCACAAAGCCTGCTAATCTTACAATGATTTTTTATAAAGTAAAAATAAAACGGAATTTATGGGAAACCATTACTTTTCTCAGCTTTCACTTTTATTAACAAATCAGGATATCTCACTTTCGTTTATGAAGAAACTGCACTCTACCTTTGCACTATGCAGGATACGTTTAGACATCAGGGTTTGCGTAAGCAATTAGTAAAAGAATTGCGTGAGCAAGGAATACAAGATGATACTGTTTTGAGTGTTATAGAAAAAATACCCCGACATTTTTTTATTGATGAATCGTTTGAGTTTAAAGCATACGAAAATATACCTTTTCCAATTGGAAAAGGACAAACCATTTCCAACCCGTTTACTGTTGCTTACCAGACAGAATTGTTGAACATACAACCGGGAGATAAAGTGCTGGAAATAGGTACAGGTTCGGGCTATCAGGCAGCAGTACTGGCAGAACTGGATGCACTGGTATACACGATAGAACGGCATGAATCCTTGAAAATTAAAACTGAAAAATTGCTTCATGACTTGGGTTACAATAACATAAAATGTTTTTATGGTGATGGATTTGAAGGTTTGGTACAGTTTTCGCCATTTGATAAAATAGTCATTACCGCTGCAGCACCCGAAATTCCTAAAAGCTTGCTTGCTCAATTAGAAATTGGAGGTTGCATGGTTATTCCATTTGGGTCGGGGGATAAACAACAAATGATGAGAATTAAACGAATTGATAAACAACAATTTGAGAAAGAAACTTTCGATTATTTTACTTTTGTACCGATGCTGAAGGGAATCGTAAATTGATTGGAAGCATTATTTATAAATTTATTATTCAACAAGAACAGACGATGATATGAAACACTTACTTTTAATTGCAACAATTTTAATTACTATATCAGGATATGCCCAGAATGACATTACTAAAAAGCTGAATGAGCAAAGTAAAAAAGAACTAAAAACTTCTGATACAGCCAAAGTAAAATCGGTATTGCCAAAAGCAGAAGTGCCTACGGGTAATTCCAGTAAAGATTTGAATGCAACTGAACGAAATAAAATCAATAATATCGACATCAAAAAATCAGATAATACGGTAAATAAAAATTACAATACCAATCCTGATGAATTTTCAACTCAGCCAGTAGTAAAAGGGAGTTCTTCTTCTAAAACAGTAACAGCACCGGTAAAAACGGAACAGCCTAAACCGAAGTCAGAGCAACCCACTACCATTAAGAAAAAAACAGATAAAGAGATTTTAGAAGAACTTAAAATAGAAAAAAACAACGAAAAGCTTACAAAAAAATCAGAAATGGTAAAGGAAACACTTCCTGAAAAACCAAAAGTAACCCAACCTGTTGAAACAGAATTTTCTACAACACCGATAATTAAAAAACAGAATAAGGAAAGCAAGGAAAATAAACCTACCAATAAAGAAGACAAATCTGTTAAGAAATACAATAACATAGATACTACAAAATCAGTCAAAGATTTTTATTTTGAAACTACTCCTATTACCGGAAAAGAAAATAAACCTACTTACAACTTACCCAATCCGGTAAAAAAAGATAAGGAAGCAGAAGAAGCTAAAATTCCGGTTTCCAGTAAAATGTCATCACCTGAGTTTTCGAGTACCCGGGATAAAGAAATGAAAGAAAGTTATGATTCTTATTCTAAAGAAGCAGATTCTATCCGCAAAAAAAATAAACAATGGCTGGATAGTGTACTCAATTCATTACCGGTAAAAGCTCCCGTGATGGTTAACCAAGGCGAATATGTAGAAATTTTTGTAAGTGGAGGAGGACTCGTTGCCGGAACAAATCCAAAAATTTATGACAGACTCTCAATATTTCCGACTGGTGTTGTGCAACGGGAATATAAAACTAAATTGCAGGGCGAAATGCGACAAGAGAAAAAAATAGCCAAAGACGAACTGACCAAACTGGCTCAGTATATCGTAGATATGGGCTTTTTTGATTTTAATAAAGATTACGATTGTCTGGCAAAAGATAAGGATTGTATTCATCGCATGGAAACAGCTCCCGAACCCATACCTTTGTCCATTTCTGTTGTGGTCGGTCAGCGCAGGAATAAAGTAAATGTTGGTTTGTACGCTCCGGGATTAGAAAGCAATTGTGTGAATTATCCAAAAAATCTAGAAAAAATATTAAACGCCATTTATACCGTAATCGAAAAATAGTCTGTATGAAAAACTGTCTCTTGCTAATTGTTTTTGCCGGATTTATTATTAATCTGAAAGCCCAAGGAAATCTTACCCCGGAAGAATTTGACAAACTTTGGAATAAAGCCAGTAACGGTCAGCCGGTTTCAACAGAAATAAAACAAACGGATGATAATCTGTCGTTTGAAGAAAAATGGAAAAAATTAGATAGTCTGCAAAAAGTGAATCCCAAGGCTGCAGCAGAATATTCTAAAACAATTAAAAACACTCCGGTAATCAATACCAAACAAAATTTACCTGTTATACCGGAAAATAAGCCGACCCTGCCACCAGTTACGACTAAAACTGAAAAAACACCTGTTCAGCAAATTCCTGTTAAAACAGACATAAAAAAAGAAACCGAAACATTAAAGACTAAAATTGAAACGAAGACAACTGCAGAAAAAGAAATTGTAAAGGAGAAAGTAAAGACCGATGTGAGCAAACCCCCAATGGACACGAAAATTCAAACAACTACCAAAAGCAGTACTCCTGTCGTTAAACCAGAAAAGCCTAAATTAAAAATTGATACATCAAAAAACTATAAAGAATTCCAATTTGAGACGACACCGGTATTAAATGGTAATGCCACTTATGATTTGCCGAATCCCGAATTTAAAGACAAGAATGACAAATCAGGTGTTACAACAGCATCATCCATCAATAAGAATATAAAAGAAACAAAAAGCCCAGAAGCGGAGAGTAATTATAAAGAATTTGCAAAGGAAGCTGACATCATCCGCAAAGAGAATGACCGGAAGTTGGATAGTATTTTAAAAGCGGTTAATGTAAGTATAGCCAAGCCACTGGATATGAATGAATACATTGATATTTATATGGAAGGAGGGGAGTTGATGAAAAATGGAAATTCTAAAATTTATGACAGGATTTCTATTTTAAATAGCGGGAAAATACATCGTGAGTTGGCTACGCAAAATATAGGAGAACAAAAAGTTGAAAAAACAATTACCAGAAGTCAGGTAGTGAAGATAGCACAATTCATCAACGATATGGGATTCTTCGAATATAAGGATGCCTATGATTGTGCAGAAAATGATAAAAACTGCCTGAATCGCCTGAAATCAAACCCAATTCCTGTTCCCTTAAAACTCTCTGTAACGATAGGAAATAAAAAACACACTGCTATTATCTACTATTACAGCCCGTCTAAAGATAAAAACTGGGTAAATTATCCGGAATCTTTAGACAAAATAGTAAATGCCGTTTATGCTCTTGTAGAGCGATAATAAAAGATAAGTGTGTCTGTAATTTAATTGTATATACACTAAAAGCCTAATAAATACGATAAGTACGACGTATTGGTAAATTAAATATGCAATGCATATTTCATATTTGACTGATATTCAAGCACTTGATTTATATCAAAGTAATTGAATTTTTCAAAAAAATCTCATGCTTAGCAGCATTAAATACGGAAATTAGTAACTATATTCGATTAACAAGAAATAGTGTTAAATATAAAAATGAGTGAAAAAAATGTATTTAAATCTATGGATTTAATAGGATAATAAGTAAAAATAACCCCAATAAATAAATTCAAAAAATTCAAAGCACACAGGTATGAATAAATTTTACACT
>CAZPBT010000140.1:0-8062 GCA_964584555.1 uncultured Chitinophagales bacterium | reverse complement strand
GGAAGTTATGCAGCAGTTACGGCATGTTTAGCTGCATTGTGGGCACGCGAGCGCACAGGAAAAGGGCAATTGGTAGATGTGGCCATGACCGACTGCGTGATGCCTATGGCATCTATCCTCTATACGAAGAAACTCAACAGTGATGATGACTCACTGAGACGTGGCTACGATTATTTGAGTGGTGGCTTGGCACATTATAATATTTACCAATGCGCAGATGGAAAGTGGATAGCGTTAGGCTCATTAGAACCAAAATTCTTTCAGGGATTTTGTTTGATGATAGGCAAACCGGACTGGGTAATGCGCATGTTGCCCGAAGAAAAAACGATAGAAAGCTTACGCGAAGATTTAGCAGCACTCTTTCTTACAAAAACTCAAGAGGAATGGTTGCAAATGGCTGCAGGTCAGGATATTTGCCTGACACCTATAATGGATTTGGACGAAGTATATCACAGTGATTATGCCAAAGAGCGGGAGTTATTCTTTGACATGGAACATCCTGCTTATGGTACGATAAAAACCGTCAACCAGCCGTTTAAGTTTTCAGAGACACCTGCAAAACCGAGCTGGGGTGCGCCTTTGTTGGGCGAAGACAATGAGATGCTTGGAAAAGTTGTAAGTAGTGAGTAATAAGTAGAAAGATATATAATGCGCAATACGAGAGCCGTCAGTAATGAGTATAATACAATGACTAATTACTAATAACTAATAACCACTTTTCGGCTCCCATCAAACACATCTTATGAAAAACTGTCAATACCCAAACGCATAGTATTTTATGCCATTTTGATTGGGATATTTGCCTTGTAACAAGATACCGTTGCCTTGGCTCTGTTCTACCAAATCTGATAAATCTTCTTTACTGGAAACGGCTTGATTATTTACACCTGTAATAATAAATCCTTCCTGGATATTGGTGTTTTGTTTCAAAATACCGTCATTTAATTTGGTAATGCGCAAACCTCCGCCTATACCCAATTTCTTGGCTTCCAAGCCACTCACTGCTACCACCTCTATTCCCAAATTATCCAGCACACTGCCTCCTTTTTTAGCAGTTTCATCAGTTTTTGTCAACAGTTCTGTCTTATTGTCTTTAGATTTAAGAATAACATCTTTGTTCATATATGCACCATCTCTGAATACTTCCAGCGTTACTTTTTCTCCGGGTCTGTATTGCGCAATATGTTCCTGCAAATCAGAAGTGTTTTTTATTTCATTAACGCCCACTTTTGTAATGACATCACCCCGTTTCAAACCCGCACTTTCTGCGGCACTGGCTTTATTTACTTCGGCTATATACGCACCCTGTATTTTAGACAATTTCAAATCTTTCGCTAATTCATCATCTACTTCACGGATATTTACACCCAAAAAGCCTCGCTGTACAATACCAAAATCTATCATATCTCGAACTATCTTTTTTACCAAATTAGCGGGAATAGCAAACGAATAACCGGCATAAGAACCCGTTGGCGTGGCAATAGCCGAGTTGATGCCAATCAGATTTCCTTCCAAATCCACTAAAGCACCGCCACTGTTACCGGGGTTCACGGCTGCATCTGTTTGTATAAACGATTCTATCGCCAAGTTGCCGGCTTTTTCGCGGAGTATATTAATATTTCTGGCTTTAGCAGATACGATACCTGCTGTAACGGTAGATGCTAAATTAAACGGATTACCGACTGCCAGTACCCACTGCCCTACTTCTACATTATCCGAATTGGCAAAGGTCAGAAACTGCAAATTAGCAGCATCAATTTTTATCACCGCCAAATCTGTGTTGGGGTCAGTGCCGATTACTTTAGCTTTAAACTGCCGATTGTCATTTAGACTTACATTGATTTCATCAGCTCCTTCTACTACGTGATTATTCGTTACAATATAACCATCGTTAGAAATAATCACCCCCGAACCCGATGCTTCCTGGTCTTGCTGCCCTTGGCCATCATAAGGCATGCCGAACTGATCGCCAAAGAATTGATAGAAAGGATTCATCTCGCGCATATCTTTCTTACTTATCTTAATTTTAGTATTGATATGCACTACCGCAGGCGTAGATACTTTAGCGGCCTGAACAAAAGCATCATTAGGTAAACTGCCATTGTAAGAGGCAAACTTAAAAGGACTTGAATTGGTTTCTTTCAAAACGGTTTTCCCGGAAAAATTAAATTTATTTACTGCCCATAATGTAAAGATGGCACTTACCGTCCCAATAATAAAATATGCTGCAAACTTTTTCATATGTTGAATTTTTTATTTTTATTTTACTGCAAATTACAGTCCTATTCAAATAAAAACATAGTCAAGAGATGCAAAGAGGGGTTAATATTTGTTAAGCTCTTTTAAAACTTAGTACGATTAAATATACTACCTTTGCACCGTGATTTTCTCATTCAGTAAATATCAGGGCACCGGCAACGATTTTATCTTGATAGATAACAGAGAAAATATTTTTCCAAAAGATCAACATATCATACAACAACTTTGTAACAGAAAATTCGGAATAGGTGCAGATGGTTTGATGTTGCTCGAAAACGCTGAACACTATTTATTTAAAATGGTGTATTATAATGCCGACGGTAAAGAAGGCAGTATGTGTGGCAATGGAGGCAGATGTATAGTTGCTTTTGCAAAACGGCTGGGTGTAATCACTAATCAGGGAAAATTTATTGCCGTAGACGGAGAACATGATTTTGAGCTGGAAAATAATTTAGTCAAACTCAAAATGATTGATGTTCATACAATTAAGCAAGTCGGGCAGCAGGATTTTGAATTAAATACAGGCTCACCGCACTATGTCGTTTTTACAAATAATGTGAAAAGTTTGGATGTGTTTGGTGAAGGTCGGAAAATAAGGTATAACGAAATTTACCAAAAAGAAGGAATCAATGTAAATTTTGCAGAAATCACAAAAGACAAAATCCAAATGCGTACTTATGAGCGTGGCGTGGAAGACGAAACTTTGTCCTGTGGTACCGGAAATGTAGCCGTTGCCTTGGCATTGGCTTCAATACAACCGCATTATGCCAATAAGATAACACTGGAATCTCCCGGTGGGAGTTTATCCGTTTATTTTAAACAGCAAGACCATTCTTTCAGTAATATCTGGCTTGAAGGTCCTGCGGAATTTGTTTATAACGGTGAAATTGAAATAAAGGAGGTTGCACGTGATTAAATATTATGTAAAAAAAGGCACAACCTTAGAGATGACCGATCAGGCCTGCAGTAATTGCTGGATTAATATCGTTCCTCCATTTAATATGGACAGGCTGGAGCGTTTATCAACTGAGCTTGAAATTCCTTATTCTTTTATCGTCGATTGTATTGACCAGTACGAACGCTCTCGCTATGAAAAAGAAGATGATGTCAGATTAATCGTTATCAATACCCCTATTTTAAATGAAGGATTTGATGCTGAAGATGAGGCTACGTATATCACCGTTCCGGTCGGAATTATTTTAGTCAAAGACATTATTGTTACTGTTTGTTCTGTCAACAATCCGATGATAGAATGGTTTGAAAAAAACCTGTTGAAAAATCTTTCCTTTGAAGACAGAGGCATGTTCGTGTTGCGCATTTTTGAACGCAATGTCCATTATTTTTTATATTACCTGCGAGAGATTAACAAACGCATTTCTCAAATAGAAAAAGAACTGAACTACAGCAGCCGTAATGCAGAATTAAATAAACTACTGCATTTGCAAAAAGCCTTGATTTATTTTGTGAATGACTTGAGAGCTAATGAAATGATGCAAATGAAAGTGCACCGCACCAATTTCCTCGAGGTAAAAGACAACGAAGATGCCATGGAATTATTTCAGGATGTGATGATTGACAATTCACAAGCATTGGAAATGGCAAATGTTTACTCGAATATTTTGGGCAATATGATGGGAGCTTTTGCATCTATTATTTCCAATAATTTAGGTCATGTCGTTAATCGTTTAACTGCGGTTACGATTGCCTTGATGATGCCTACACTGATTGCCGGTATTTACGGTATGAATATCGATTTGCCCTTTCAGCACTCACCTCATTCTTTTTTAATTGTCAGTCTGATATGCATACTCAGTACTGTTGTTTTAGTTTATTATTTTAGGGTAAAAAAATGGCTGTAACCGACGATAAAAATCTGACGACGATTCGGAATATCCTGATGTTTTTTGCCAGCATCGTGATGATGTATTTATTATATCTGCTTAAAGACATCTTAATTCCATTATTTCTGGCTATGTTTTTAGCCTTGCTCTTTCAGCCCATCTTAGCAGCTTTTGAGCGACGCAAAGTGCCCATGATTGCCGGAGTAAGTATCATTTGGTTGATTTTTATTATTGCCATGGCTGGCATTGGTACTATTATTTATAAAACAGGAATGGACTTATATCATGAGAAGGCTGTATTTATTGCCAATGCAAAGGATAAGCTCATTGATTTTATTGATTTATACAAAAGATTTACCAACAGAGAACTTGATTTTGAGGCAACAGTAGACAATATCGGCGAATTTTTGCGTTCACAACTTACCATGGAAAACTCCACTTCATATCTTGGTGCCATCGGAATGCTACTGGAAGAATTCTTATTGACAGCTGTATTTTTAGCTATCTTTTTATCCGGTATTATGCGCTATGAAAATTATCTTCATTATCTCGGTGGAAAAGATGGAGGCGGAAAATTTATCCATGCCTTTGAACAAGTTAAAAATGCTATCGTACAATATGTTAAAGTAAAAATAGTAATCAGTACACTCTATGGCATCGGTGTGGCTATTATCTGTAAATTATTCGGTCTGCAAGTAGCCTTTTTCTGGGGTTTTATAGGATTGGTGCTCAATTTCCTTCCGGTAATTGGGGCTATCATCGGTTTAGTTCCGGTATTTTTAATGGCCATGATACAGTATGATTCTATGGCTACCCCCTGGATACTCATTTTCATGTGTTATGCTTATCACTTTATTTTGGCATCATTGATAGAACCGTTTTTCATGGGAGCAAAAACTTCATTAAATGTAATTGCGGTCATTGTAGGTTTATTGTTCTGGGGTTTTATCTGGGGCATTTACGGTGTATTCTTATCTGTTCCGTTAATGGTGCTTACCAAAGTAATTCTCTCTCAAATTGAAGGTGCTGAAGTTATTGTCAGGTTGCTGGGCTCTCAAAAAGATGTGAAATAAGATTTATCTTGCATATCTTTATCTTGTAAAAAATCAACTCTTCTTTTTATCAAATCAAGGACTATCAGACAATAAAAATTCAACAAAAATATTGATATAACTCTTAAACTTCATTTCTAAATCCTGTTTCAATCGGCATAACAAAATGCAGTATTCTTCATATATTCGCAGTTCGACTCTCAACTATGCTGTTTAATTCACTTCACTTTGTTATTTTCTTTCCGCTATTTCTTTGCGCCTACTTTTTAGTGCCACGCAAAGACCAGTACAAAGTGATGGTTTTGGGTGGTTATTACTTTTACGGGAGTTTCAACTGGTATCTCTTATTGATTTTATTCGGCATCACCTGCAATGATTTTTTTGCCGGAAAAATGATAGAAAAAACAACTGAGCCACACAAACGCAAACGGTGGTTAATGCTTAGCATAACAGGCAATTTAGGCGTTTTGATAGTGTGTAAATATCTGAATTTTATTGATGACAACCTCCGGGAAATATTCGCCTTTTTTCATATTAACTGGCCGATAGCCGAAGCTGCAATGAACGACTGGATTGTTCCGGTTGGCGTTTCTTTTATTACCTTTCAATCTTTGTCGTACACAATTGATGTTTACAAAGGGCTGATTCGTGCCGAAAAAAGCTTTGGTCATTTTTGTGCATTTACTGCCTTCTGGCCTGTTATGGTGAATGGTCCAATTGAGCGTGGAAAAAACTTGCTTCCTCAAATTAACCGTGAACATGCATTTGATGTATTTCGACTGAAAGAGGGCTTATTGAGGATGGCTTGGGGTATGTTCAAGAAGGTGGTTATTGCCGATAGGCTCGCTTTTTATGTGGATGATTTTTATGCGCATTACAATGATGTCAGTGGCTGGACAATCTGGATAGGAGGTTTTTTATTTTTACTGCAAGTTTATTGTGATTTTTCAGGCTATTCAGATATTGCCATCGGCTGTGCCAGAATATTAGGCATAGATGTTATGGAAAATTTCAAACGTCCTTTGTATTCTAAGAATATGTCTGACTTTTGGACACGCTGGCATATTTCGCTGTCTACATGGCTTACTGATTATGTTTTCTATTACTTAGGAGCCTATAAAGCCGGCAGTTTGAAAGTCGTTTTTAATGTCATTTTTGTACTTACGCTTTGTGGCTTGTGGCATGGAGCCAACTGGCCTATGATATTGGCATTTACTATGATCGGCGTATTTATGGCAATCCGGTTCTTGTGGCAGCAATATATAGTTCGCCAAATAAAACCCAGCAATCTGTATAAGATTTCAGATAAATATATTCCTTCATTTATGCATGTCATCCTTACAATCAGCATTTTTATCTTTTGCTTTATCTTGTTTAGGGTGAATAGTTTTGAAGTTACCTATAACAAATTACATGCTGAAGCACCCTTAAACTGGGTTGAAATTGCAAAGCCATTATATCAGCACATGTTTAACTTAACCAGTGCAACTTATTTGCTACCATGGTTAAATTTTAAAGGCACTACTACCCTATTTATATTAATGTTTTATATCCTTATTTTATTAGCCAGTGAATATATCATCGGCGACCGTAAGATAGAAGAAGTAGTATTACCCAAAAGCAACCTGATACGCTGGAGTGTGTACTTGTTTTTGTTATTTTCCATAGTCTGGTTTGGCGTCTTCAATAACACTACCTTTGTATACTTTCAATACTGATCATGCTAAGAAAACAAATTAAAAATAGTATCGTTTTATTTTTTGCTCTCTGGGTTGTTTGTCTCATTATGTCATTTATATTTCCATTTTATTGGGGAGAAAGTACACAGACTACAAAGTTTGAATATTACAAAAAAAACAAAGAAAAATTCAATGCTGTTTATTTGGGTGGCAGCTTAGAATACAGACATATCAATCCTGCAATAGTAGACAGTATTTGTCAGTTAAACGGATTGGATTTTCATTCATTCAATATGGCTTCTGATGGTCATAATATCATTCAGGAAATGACCGATTTGGATGGATTGCTGGCGATAGATAATCCAAGATTAAAATATGTATTTATCAGCATCAGCAGCGAGCCCTATTTTTTTAAAGCAAATCTGCATACCTCAAAATGGATTTCATGGCATACGGCAAAATCTACCTACAGAGCTTTGCGTATAATTCCAACACTGAAGGATGACACGAAAACCAAAGTTCAGTATTGCCTATACTACCCGATGAGCTGGATGGAAAATTTCTTTAAATTTGGCAATATGACAGATGCATTAGCCTACTTTAAAAACAAGTCTCATCCTGATTTAGCTTATTTAGGACCAAGAAATAACGGTTTTTATCCTTATGATTTAGAAGCCAATCATACCGTAGTAGAAGACCCTAATAATGATAAATTGATACGGGCTTCGCATGATGACTTTGTACAGAACAAAGTAAAACGAGATAGTTTGGCAAATGAAATTTTAAAGAGTTATACACAATACAAAAGTGATGATAAGCCCAATAAAGCTGAATATAATTTGCTGATGGAAGCTTATAAGAAATGTGCTAAGAAAAAAATACAACTCATATTTATGCTTCCGCCAAAGGCTAGAACTAATTATTCTTTCTTACTACCCTTATTTCACGCTATGCCTGAAGGGACAAAGATTGAACTGGCTGACCCTCGAAAATACCCGGAATTTTATCAACTGGAATATGGCTATAATTTCCATCATTTAAATAATAAAGGGGCAACTTTAGAAAGTAAAATTTTGGGAGAACAAGTAACTAATTTACTAAGATAGTCAGCAATTGTTTTATTCTGTCAGACACAACTTCAGTCGGATTATTTTTCTTATCGAAGCATTTATCTGTTTAGAAAGAAAAGTATCTTTCTTCATTTCGTCTAAGATTTGCTGATGTAATTTGC
>CAZPBT010000139.1:0-8101 GCA_964584555.1 uncultured Chitinophagales bacterium | reverse complement strand
AATAACAACTGTGTGCCAGATAATGAAAATGGAATAAAAAACACACTGGTGACGGCTTACAATGCCAAAGCGTCTTATTTTGGCATAACAGACACTTTGGGCAATTATAAAATTCCGGTTGAAAACGGAAGTTATACCGTAAAAGCTTTCCTTCCAGACTCCATCTATTGGCAGGCATGTACACCAGCCGTTCAAATAAATACACTTACCGATACCAGCAAAGTTGGTTTTGCCCTGCAAAGAAGAGTCAGTTGCCCATTATTGCAAACAGATATCAGCATTCCGTTTCTTCGCCGATGTTTTGAAAATACATATACGATACACTATTGTAATTATGGAACGGCAACAGCTCAGAATGCAGTTATAAAAGTTACCTTTCCACCGGAAATAGAGGTGAGAAACACAGGCATTCCATGGAGTTCGGCAGCAGACAATACCTTTACTTTTCCTCTGGGAAATCTAAACGAACAAGATTGTGGCTCTTTCACAATTACGGCATACTTATCCTGTGGAGATTCGAGTGTTTTGGGTGAAACCCATTGTGTGGAGGCACATATTTTCCCCGACAGTTTATGTCTTGTTCCTGACTCACGCTGGGATGGTTCGGAAATAACGGTAAGCGGAATATGTTTGGGCGATTCTGTACAATTTACGGTGCGTAATGTAGGATCGGGAGATATGAGAAATCCCAATATTTCTTATGTGCTTGAAGGCGATTTCTTGCGTATTGCGCCTGTTTATTTTCAGCTTAATGCGGGGCAGTCTCAAACCTTTACTTTTGCAGCCGACGGCAGTACACAATCCTTTATTGCGGCACAGTCAGCCTATTATCCTTTTGGCGGTACGGCTACAGTCAGTGTAGAAGGCTGTGGTGGCTTTATTCCGGGATATGTTACACATTTTACGCAAGAAAATAATTCGCCGTTTTTAGTAAAAAATTGCACACAAAACATAGGCTCTTATGACCCCAATGACAAGACAGCCCTGCCCGTAGGTCTTGATACTATGCATTATATAGCACCCTCTACACCCATACAATACATTATTCGCTTTCAAAATACAGGAACTGATACGGCTTTTAACATTATACTGGAAGATTCTTTATCATCTCTTCTGGATATCAGCACTTTTGCTGTCGGAGGCAGCTCACATCCATTTACTTATTCAATTGAGCAGAATGGATTATTGCGCATTGTGTTTCCAAATATAATGCTTCCAGATTCTAATAAGAATCAAGCTGGTTCATTGGGTTATTTTTCTTTTAGTATAAAACCCAAAGCCACATTACCGGAGAACACAAAAGTTGAGAATCATGCGATAATTTATTTTGATTTTAATGAAGGTGTAAAAACCGGAACAGTGTTTCATACCATAAAAAACAATCTGTATCAGTTTATTGCAGACAATATAAATAAATCGTTAACTAACATAGATTATATCATTTATCCCAATCCGTTTTCAGATCAGTTTACACTCACAATATCAGATAAGCAAATTCAAAATAAAATATTGCAACTTTGCTTGTATGACTTGGATGGAAAAGAAATCTATCGTTCTGAAATCAAAAGTGGAGTACCTGTTTATGTGTCTTCATTAGATAAAAACATCTATTTTTTCACTATATCTCACAGTAATGAAATTATCTCAGCAGGTAAAATCATTAAACAATAGATACAATTTTTATCATAAATAATTGATATAAAATGTGTTAGATTAATATTTTAGAAAAAAAACAACAATACTTTCCCTTATTTGTATTTATTTTTTTAGAAAATAATTACTAATATTGAGTGTATTTTTATATTTATGATGCGCTTCTTTACGAAAAACTGTTTTGTATTAGTTATGTATTTGAGTTGGTTATGCTCATATGCAGGTGATATGCCCAAACATTACCAACCCAAAGCTTTTAGTTATTCTAGTCAGATTATTGCAACTGCCGATAATGGCTATTTGATGTTATCTTACTACAAAAACAGTACAGCCGAACCCTATACTCCCGTGATTACCAAGTTTGACCAAAAGGCAGATGTACAATGGGAAAAATCATTAAGCCCGATACAACTACTTGATTTTTCCGGTGTAGATGAGGGACGTATCTTCCCGATGAGTGATGGCTATCTTATATTTCATACTTATCCGTCTGTTGGCAATAACGGCAGACTCGGTTTAGTGCAACGCTTTGATAAAAACTGGAATATGGTCTATGTTTCCGTTCCGTCATTAGACAGTATCGGTTTCGATGAAACGTATTTAAACGGTTGGAACTGGAGCTTTGATAAGATTCAACCCCTGAGTGATGGCGGATATATAGTTATCGGTACAAACCTTGCTGATTGTTATAATAAAGGAGTTGTTTTTGCCAGATATTCACCAACAGGCAGCTTGGTCTGGAAACATAAATCCCCCATCACTAATTCCTGTATTCAATTTCGATACGATCAGGCATTACTCCATATCACTTCGGATAATAAATTATTGCTGAGTATCGGCAATCGTTATCAAATGACTGCGACAACTTATGGCGCAAGTTTTCAATTAAACAAGAAAACGCTTAACGATAATGAGATTTGGGCAAAGACAGTAATTACTACTTTAGATGTTACCCAAATTGCAAACAAGAATGTCATGCTCTGTCAAAAAGAATTAGCAAATGGAAATCTGAAATATCTTGCAGTATATGATATCAATGGTGGTGACTATTCACATGGTGCATTTTTGCAATACACTATTTCAGGAACAGACGGCGCAATTTTACAAATAGATACTTTTGCATTTAATTTACCCTTGGCTAATGATGAAAATTTCAGGAGAGTTGAAATTGATAATGACGAAAATATTCTTATTCTCGGGCAAAAATCGTTTACCAAATTAGATAAAAAAGGAAATCTTATCTGGCAAAGAACTCCGTTTGAAGATATTCGTTTATTTGATGTATTGGGTACAAAATACCATCTCACCTCTTTTACCACCACATCTAATGGCAATTATTTACTTACAGGAAATAATTTGCAAACCACCAATTCAAACAGCAGTGGTATTTATTTCTTTTTGATTACTGCCGACGGTCAATCTAAAGTGAAAGCATTGACAGGAAAGGTTTATATAGACATTGACAAAAGCTGTACTTATACCAATAATGAAACCGGTTATCCCGGATTACAAGTGGTTGCCGAACGCAACGGTCAGCGATATTATGCCTCCACAGATACATCAGGCAATTACTATATGCCTTTAGATTCAGGCGTATACAACATTACTGTGCAATTGCCCAACTCGAATGTGTGGAAGATGTGTTTCCAAGGCTATATGGCAAATCTCACGGTAACGCAACCGCTTTCTTTTTTAAATATTCCGCTTTACCCGAAAACCAGTTGTCCTTTTTTGAATGTAGAAATTGGCAATCCTTACTTGCGCAAATGTGCTGAAAATTATTACACACTATATTATTGCAATACAGGAAATGATACTGCACATTCAGCTTATATAGATATTCAGTTAGATGCAGATATGAGTTTTACCCATGCTGATTTATCGTCAATTAATCTGGGAAACAATCGTTATCGTTTTCAGTTGGGAAATATTAACCCGCAAAACTGTGGTTCGTTTAAAGTTTTCGCACAATTAAGTTGTGATGCTATTGCAGGAAAAACGCATTGTACTTCAGCGCATATTTATCCCGATAATGCCTGCCCGCCGGTTGCATCTCAATGGGATGGGTCTGATATTAAACTATATGGATTTTGCCAACAAGACACTGCCATCATAGTGATAAAAAACACTGGGAGCAATATGCAATCACCTCGACATTATATTGTCATTGAGGGCGATTTTTTGCGTATTCAACCTCAAAATTATCAGTTGTTGGCTAATGACAGTATTGTTTTAAGGCTAAGTGCAGATGGACAAACAATAAGAGTTTCAGCACAACAAGATCCCAATTTTCCATATCCCAGCCAACCCAGTATTACTATAGAAAGCTGCTCCGAAGTGATTGACAGTACAGGACTGGTTAATCAATTTCCACATGACGATGCCGCAGCATTTATCAGTACATCTTGCGTGCAAAACAGAAGTTCATTTGATCCCAATGAGAAAACAGCTCAGCCTGTAGGCTATTTGCAAGAACATTATGTAGAAAAAAATACGGAACTGGAATACACTTTGCGATTTCAAAATACGGGCAACGATACAGCATTTTATGTAGAATTATTAGATACTCTTTCTTCGTGGTTGGATGTGAAAACATTAGTAATGGGTGCATCATCACATCCATACAACTATGCAGTATACGGCGGACATATTTTGCAAATCAATTTTCCCGGTATTAAGTTACCCGATTCATTGTCCAATGAACCGATGTCACACGGATTTGTAACATTTCATATCCAACCCAAATCAACGATTCCTAATGGAACATTGATTGAGAATAATGCACAAATTTATTTTGATTATAATAGCGCCGTAACTACAAATACTATTTATCACACCGTTGACAGCCTGCGATATAAAATAGTGAGCTTAGTAAATTATCATCCTACGATCAATAAAATTGCTGTTTATCCTAATCCGTTCAGCACTTTTGCTCATATTGAAATTAACTCAAGCCAGCCGCTTAAAAACACAACAGTACAAGTTTGGTCAATAGATGGCAAATTAATTCTAAACCAGCCCTTAGAAAAAGATATTGATGGAAGTTTGTTTACAGACGGTATGTATATTTTAAAAATAATGGCCGAAGGTAGTTTGGTGGCAACAGCCAAATTGATTAAACAATAAGCGGAATATCGCACAGTTTTTTCGTAACTTTACATAGATGTGCGATACGTTTGTATATCTGCCTGAATCAAAAGAAGAGCCGGTTGTTTTTGGAAAAAACTCGGACAGAGAGCCGGATGAGGCTCAGGGCATAGTTCATTATCCCAACTATTCAACAACCTCGAAATCTCAACGCACAACCTATATTGAGGTTGAAACCGATGCGCAAAAACTGGAAGTTTATTTATCCAAACCATTTCAGATGTGGGGAGCAGAAATGGGTGTAAATCAGTATGGCGTAGCCATAGGCAATGAGGCGGTTTTTACAAAGCTGCCAATAGAAAAACAGAATACGGGATTGACGGGCATGGACTTATTGCGTTTGGCATTAGAACAAGCAAAAACAGCAAAGGAAGCTCTGGAAAATATTATTTTATTTTTGGAAAAATACGGCCAGAATGCCTGTGGTGGATATAAGGATAAGAAGTTTTATTATCACAATTCATTCATTATAGCCGATGCACACAGTGCCTTTGTTCTGGAAACGGCAGGAACATTTTGGGTCTATCAAAAAATAAAGGGATTCAGAGCCATCTCCAACGGATTGAGTATAGAGCATGAGTTTGATGGTATTCATCCCGATGCCATTGCACATGCGCATAAAAAAGGCTGGATAAAAAAACAGCAAGTTTTCAGTTTCAAGAAAGCGTTTTCTCAGTTTTTGATGCCACGTTTAGCGGCCTGCGAACACCGCAGAAAAATGAGCGAACATAAGTCGGGCATATTCCGTCAGTTTGATGTATCCGCTGCTTTTTCCATCTTGCGCACACATGAGCAACCCGATGATTTCAGTCCTAAAAGAGCAGGCACAAAGTCCATTTGTATGCACAATAACGGCTTGTTTTGCCCACACCAAACGACCGGAAGTATGGTGGCGGTATTGCGTAAAAATAATCTGCCGCATACGGTATGGTTTACCGGTAGTTCTAACCCGTGTATCAGCTTGTATAAGCCCTTTTATTTTGGAGACAACCTGCTGAATGAAGATCAATTTCAACAGCCCGGTGCACATGCAGATGATAGCTACTGGTGGAAATGGGAAATCAGAAACCGGAAATTCAGAAACGATTTTATTCATCAATGGGAAAATTTCCATACTACCCAACAACATCTTGAAGCGGAATGGATAAAAGAAGATGCATATAATACATCAATGTCGGATTTGGAAAAAGGGTATCAGCTATCCCAAAGGACATTGGCTGTAACAGTTTGATAATTTGAGCAGACTGTTATAATAATTCCTTAATTGGTTAAAAAAATCTTTCCTATCTTTGCACATGGAAAGCAACTTTCATTTATCCCCGCAACACAAATTTGCCGGCGAAGGATTGACATTTGATGATGTACTTTTACTTCCGGCATTTTCACAAGTTTTACCTCGCGATACCAACCTGAAAACTCAGGTAACACGCAATATCAGTGCCAATATTCCCATTTTATCATCTGCTATGGATACGGTTACTGAAGCTAATTTAGCTATTGCATTGGCAAGAGAAGGTGGCATAGGCGTTTTACACAAAAATATGTCAATTGAGAAACAAGCCAATGAAGTACGCAAAGTTAAACGCTCTGAAAGTGGCTTAATTACTGACCCGATTACCTTAAATCCGGAACAGAAAGTGGCGGCTGCTTTTATTCTGATGGCGGAAAACAAAATTGGCGGAATTCCGGTTACAGACGAGAACGGGTATCTTGTAGGCATACTCACCAACCGTGATTTGCGTTTTTGCAAAGACAAAAATATGCTGGTAAAAGACCTGATGACTAAAGACCGGCTGATAACAGCACACGAAGGCACTACCCTGAAACAAGCGGAAGATATCTTGCATGAATATCGCATTGAAAAATTGCCCATCGTAGATAAAAACAATAAACTTGTAGGGTTAATTACGTATAAAGATATTATTAAAGTAAAAAATTATCCCAACTCCTGTAAAGATAACAGCGGACGATTGCGTGCCGCCGCGGCTGTAGGAGTTACTGCCGATTTTATGCAGCGTATGGAAGCATTAGTGGCGGTAGGCGTTGATTTTATTTGTATAGATACGGCACATGGTCATTCTATGGGAGTGATTAATGCCGTAAAACAAGCTAAATCCAGTTTTAAATATGTAGATATTGTGGGTGGAAATATTGCTACGGGTTCGGCAGCAAAAGCACTTGCCGATGCCGGAGCTGATGCAGTAAAAGTAGGTGTCGGTCCGGGTTCTATCTGTACAACACGAGTTGTTGCCGGTGTAGGAGTGCCACAGCTGAGTGCCATTTACGATTGTGCACTGGCATTAAAAGGCAGTGGGGTACCTGTTATCGGCGATGGCGGTATTCGCTATACGGGAGATATTGTAAAAGCATTGGCTGGAGGCGCCAATACCATTATGGCGGGCTCGGTATTTGCCGGCACGGAAGAAAGCCCCGGCAGCACAGTTATTTTTGAAGGAAGAAAATTTAAAACCTATCGCGGTATGGGCAGTATGGAAGCTATGCAAGAAGGCAGTAAAGACCGCTATTTTCAGGATGTGGAAGACGATATAAAAAAATTAGTGCCCGAAGGCATAGTAGGCAGAGTGCCATATAAAGGTACGCTGAGCGAAGTAGTATATCAGTTTATAGGCGGATTAAAAGCGGGTATGGGTTATTGCGGTGCAATAGACATTCCTGCACTGCAAGAAAAATCGCAGTTTGTGCGTATTACTACAGCCGGCGTAGCCGAAAGCCACCCGCATGATGTAACCATCACCAATGAAGCGCCGAATTATAGCAGATAATGTGAATTATAACTATTTTTATTTTTCAAGATAGTTATGTTAAAAAAGGTATCGCTTGTAATTAAAGCAATTTTTGTTATAGGACTCCTGTTCTTTATTGCATCTTTTCTGGGAAAATATTTTTGGTTTTTTGATTTGGTCAGTCATTTCAGAATACAAGCTCTTGTCGTGTTTGCCTTGTCTTTGTCTTATTTTATAATTATCAGAGAGAAGGGCTTTGTACTTGTCAATGCCTCGGTAGTTTTTTTTATTCTATACAGTATTTTCCCATATTATCTTTCACAGCCAAGACATAAAGCAGATAAGACACATACATTACTCTATGCGAACGTGCTTACTTCTAATGAGCAAAACAGCTTGCTTGTTAGTATGATTAATAATACAAATCCCGATATCATCGCACTGGTGGAAGTTAACGAGGAGTGGATGTATCAATTAAATTGTATTGCTAAAGAATATCAATATAAAGTTGTGTTACCTCATGATGATAATTTCGGTGTATGTTTGCTGTCTAAAAT
>CAZPBT010000138.1:0-8238 GCA_964584555.1 uncultured Chitinophagales bacterium | reverse complement strand
GATTCAGCAGTAAGTAATTCGATATTAATACATGCCAGCAGTATTTTGTTTACTGTTCCGACTGTAGCATATTGTCCTGATGATAAAGATACGATTGATTTATCGGTTCAATATACAGATGCTGTTCATCCGGATTATAGTATTTTATGGAGTAGCGGTACTAATGTCGATACTGTAATCAATTCAGCTACTTATCCCGTTGATGCTCAAACTGCATCTCCGGTAAGGTTTACTTTGCTTTATGGCAATCAATGCAGGGTGTCAGGAAACGTGCCTTTACAGGTGCTTGCCCGTCCTTTTGTAGATGCCACTACAAATCATAATTTGGTCAGCTATCAGACGGAAGTACAACTGAATGCAAACGGCAATAATTTGACGTCATTTAACTGGCTTCCTTCGAGTGCTGTCAGCAATGCTCAAATCCAAAATCCGACTTCAGTTATTCAATCTTCTACTTGGTTTTATGTTACAGTAAAAGATAATAAGGGATGTATCAATTCAGACTCTGTTTTTGTTGAATTGAAAAACGAGTGTCATGAAAGTGATTTGTATATTCCTTCCGCATTCTCACCAAATAATGATGGTGTTAACGATTGTTTCGGCTTGTTACAACCGCCGGTACTAAGCAATTATAGTATGACAATTTATAACAGATGGGGTGAACTATTGTTTGAATCGCATGATGTAAATAACTGCTGGAATGGCAAGTATAAAGGCAGTGTTGTTGAAAATGATTCTTATATCTATATTGTCAGATATATTTGTTATGACGGAACGCCTCTTTCTAAAAAAGGAACTATTACGGTTGTAAAATAACAGGCTCAGTTCGTACATAGTGGAATACTGCATTTCTGAATGATTCAGGTTTTATGACCTGAACTTGATTTCCATAGGATGCTATTTCTCGGATCAAATCTTGAGTTGGATGTAATTCCAGCTCAATGAGAAAATCTGTACCAGTTTCTTTAATGAGTTTCTGCGAATCATGCAGCGGTAATGTCATCAGATATGGCTTTAAATTTATGGAGAAGGATAATACAATTTTAGCAGGTTTGGCATTTTTTCTACCCGAAACAATACCAAACGAATATCTGAAGAATGTGTTTGCATCAAAATCATGCGGATAACTGTATTTTTTATTTATCATTTCTACGTAAATCATTCTGTCTAATCCGAAAGATTTGATTTTTCCATCTTTTGTGTCCTTTGCGACCAAATACCATCTGTATTGAAATTCTTTTAGTGCGAGTGGTTCCAACAGACGAGAGGAGGGTTGGTCAGCTGCAAATTTTTGATGTAGAATTTGAATACATTTCCGCTTACGAATAGCATCAAGAATAGGTAATAAATGCTGTGTACCCTGTGGGGTGCGTTTATCGAAATGCAGGTACTGTTCATTGTCAGCATTGACATGAAACGCATTAATGATATCGAAAGCTTCAAGCACTTTCAAGTTTACGGTATTATCAGCACTATCCCGAATGGCATACACTTGCCTGGAAAAATCGAAACGAATCTCAATTCCATATAAGTAAAGTATATCTTCAATATCTCTTTTCAACGTGCGTTTGCTGATTACATAATCATAGCCGTCAATCTCCGATTCTTGTTTCAGCTGATTACAAAAGTCCGTATACGTAGAAGGTTTTTTCCGTAACTGATTGATGATAATATTATATCTGCGTAGGGCTGTTTTTTGAGACATTTTAATCTGTTTTAAAATTTAACAATTTATTAACATAAAAAAATTAGACTAAGACATAGGTTGGCTTAGTCTGAGAATAATTTTGACCCATTAATTATTTTATAACGCATAAAATTAAAAAAATGAAACAGTATTCTTCCACAACAGTAACACCTGAAACCAGTGACAAACTTTTGTTTTCGTTGCACAATGAAGATTTCTTTTTTCATTGTTGGTATAGCTTGATTGAAAATCGGTTTATCGTGATCAAAGAGCCGCGTCATATGGATTGTACCATCAAAAATCAAATTTATAATTTTAATTCCAAAGAAATCAAACAATATCTCATTCATCAAACGAATACACTTAAAAACTCAGAGCTGTTATTTTATAATGAGCAAATCTGGAATGAGTTAAGCGTTCAGCTGAATTAATCTATGCTTTGTAGTTTGGTGCATATGCTGTCGCTGGTAATAGTGGCAGTATATGCTATTTCTTCAGCAACCAAACAGATAAAAGTATATCATCTTTAAACAGCAGCAGTTCTTTTTTTCTGATTTTATAACGGTTGGTGAGTGAGAGCATTTTTAGCAAATCATCTTCTACGCTTCGCTTTTTGCAGGTAGATGTTACAGTATTTAAATTTTTGAAATCAAGACTTTCATTTTGGGATAAAAATTCCCCCGCATACTGTGCACAATCTAACGTCAGTTTCAAATGAGTACTGCTCGAATCAAAAGACAAAATCGCTTTTGCTATGGTAAATATTTTCAGTTCGTCTTTTGTTTTTAACTTGTACAACATCCATTTCTTTCTACTCAAGATGCTATTTATTCTTTCTGACTTTTGTATTTTTGACAATGAATCAGACACGGATGCTGATTTTATTTCTTCTAAAACATAGTGCTGTTTATTAATGGTTTTATCATCAACTACTTTTACCAATAAACAATATTGTGTCCCCTTTTTGTGTGTAAATCCAGTGATACTGTCTTCAAAAATTTGCCAGTTTTCATTCGGATTATCTCTAACTAGCAAACAAGATTTAGAGGTATCTAACGTACAAGCAGTTGTCAAATCTGAAACATAGATTATCTTATAGAAAGATTGCGCCCTTATATTACAGGAAAATAACAGAATGAAAAATGAAAAAATTGTATGCTTGATTATATACATACTTCTATCTGCGCGTAGCATACCAGTTGCCATATATACCATTCACAAAAATTGTTCCATGCAGGCTGTCAGATGAGATAAAATCACTGGTGTAGTATGCACCATTGTTAAACTTCAGATACAAATGATCATCAGTTCGCCAAGTACCGAAAGTAGTATCCACATTGCCATAATTTTCAAAATCAAGATTGTCTTTTAAAAATAAATGTGTTTTTGCATAAAAGGTAAAAGTTGGTCCGTTTTTATAAAATAAATTCCAGTGAGTATTGTTAAAGTTGACACCTTCCAATGTGTTTTTCTTTTTACAAGAAAACAAAACAACAGAACTAAAGAATAGGATAAAAACTAAAAATCTCATATTGCAAACATGTTTAAACAAAGTTATAAAATAAAATCATTTGAAGTTCTTGATACCTCATATTGAGGTAAAATGCTCAACCTTTCTTATTTTCATTATGTCATAAAATTTATATCTTTATCAAAATTCAAAGTATGTTTTCTAATGACTCCTTTAAGGATAAAATCGTATTGGTTACAGGTGGCGGCAGTGGTATAGGATTTACAATTGCCAAACAATTTTTAATGCATGGAGCTATAGTATTTATTTCCGGCAGAAATGCAGAAAAATTGCAAAAGGCGGTAACTGAACTGGAAAAATATGGCACAGTGTACAGCATGATTGCTGATATCCGTGAACCGGAACAGATAGAAAAATTAGCAGATGCTATTAAATTGGCATACGGAAAACTCGATATCTTAATCAATAATGCCGGTGGACAATTTCCGTCAGCAGCTGAGAATATCAGCTATAATGGTTTCAGGGCGGTGATAAACAATAACTTAATCGGAACATTTTATGTCGCTCAGATTATGGCCAAATCATTTTTCATTCCGCAAAAAGGAGGCAATATGGTCAATATCATTGCCAATGTTTTCAGGGGTTTTCCGGGTATGTCGCATACGGGAGCTGCACGTGCAGGAGTAGATAATCTGACAAAAACACTAGCCATTGAATGGTCACGTTATCATATCCGGGTAAATGCTGTTGCTCCCGGCATCATTAAATCAACCGGATTAGAGAATTACCCGCCTGACTTTTTGAAAAATATCGAAGCTCAAATTCCAGCGAAACGCATGGGCACAACAGAGGAAGTAGCTTATC
Source organism: uncultured Chitinophagales bacterium (assembly GCA_964584555.1). Taxonomy (GTDB): domain Bacteria; phylum Bacteroidota; class Bacteroidia; order Chitinophagales; family JADIYW01; genus JADJSS01. The sequence goes on along the minus strand of CAZPBT010000138.1, from coordinate 4,216 downwards.
CTGTATTGTTTTTATCTTCGGATATGGCCGCGTTTATTACAGGTGAAACACTGTATGTAGATGGAGGAAACAGGCTTTGGGGAGATCAGTGGAAGATGTAATTACTTATTTATAGTTTTTAGAATTTCTGTAGCGGCATTTTCAGCGGCATTGCCTGTCTGAAGTATATTTCTCAACTGGGCATAGGCTTCAAAATTAAAACCTGCTTCTATCTTCTTTATTTCTGTCAAAATGTTTGCTGCAGTACAATCTTGCTGAAGCAATTCTTTTATAATTTCCCGGTTTATAATTAAATTGGGTAAAGAAATATAATTGACTTTTGCCAGCCTCTTGCCAATCTGATAATTGATAAACGAAGTGCGGTAAACTACCACTTGAGGAATATTCAGCAAGGCAGTTTGTAAGGTAGCAGTACCACTGCAAACAACGGCCAATGCAGCAGTATTTAATACATTTTCGGTATTGTCAAAGACCAGTTGCATGTTTTGTGGTAATGGAATGAAAGCTTGATATTCATCTTTCAAACGGCTCATTGCAGCTATGATAAACTGTTTATCAGAACATAATTGTGCCAATTCAATAAATACAGGCATAAGCCGTTTTATTTCCTGCTTGCGACTGCCGGGTAAAAGTGCAATGGCATTATTCGTTTGATATTCATCTTTGAGTTCAAGTCCTTTTTTTATTAAAGGATTGCCCACATATAGAGCATTTGTATAGCCGTGTTTTTTGTAAAAATCCAGCTCAAACGGAAAAATACAGAGCATTTTATCCACGTATTTTTTTATTACCTCCACCCGACTTTCTTTCCATGCCCAAATTTTAGGAGAAATGTAATACACTACTTTAAAGCCAATTAGCTTGCACCATTTTGCCATGCGCAAATTAAATCCGGGATAGTCAACTAATATGACTACATCAGGTTTATATTGTAATAAATAACTTTTTATCTCTTTAAAATTCCTTCTTATAGTAAACAAATGTTTGGCTACCTCAACAAAACCCATAAAAGCCAGGCGATCTAAACCAAATAAAAGTTCTATGCCGGCATTTTGCATATATTTTCCGCCTACACCCACAATCTCTGCATGCGTATCTTTCATTCGGATAGCATTTGCCAGATTTGCAGCGTATTCATCGCCGGAAGGTTCGCCTGCCAGTATAAAATATTTCATTTTTAATTTATTACACGATGTAGCGAACTAAAAACATAAATGTAATATAAATAAAAGAAGCAGCAAACAAACCTATACAGATATTAAATTGTTTGGTGAAATTAAAGGCTAATAAAACAGGAAGATTGACAAACGTACAAATGCGGATTATTTTGGGTAATACACTGATGTCTTTTACTTGAGTTACATAATCTTCCCATGGAATTTGATTGTATTTCAATGCATAATAGACATAAAACATAATTAAGGGTAAGATTAATCCTAAAATAAAACCGTAAATAATTTTATCCGTTTTTGCTAAAAAAGTTTGTTGAGACTCGTTCATAATTTTTAATTTTCGTGTAAATTCCAATTTTTATTGATAAAGGAAATACCGTGATGATGCGTTAAGTCAAACTCAACCGGCACGATAGAGACGTAATTATTTTCCAGTGCCCATACGTCGGTATCTTCGCCTTGGTCGTTGTTTACAAATTTTCCGGTAAGCCAATAATAGTTTTTGCCGTTGGGGTCTTTGCGCTCATCAAATTCCTCCACCCAGCGCGCATTGGCTTGTCGGCAGATACGCATACCCTGAATCTCATTTGCTTTTACAGCAGGTATATTTACATTCAATAAACAATCTTTAGGCAGACCGTTGTTGAATACTTCACGGATAATTTTTTCAATATATTTTTTAGCCGGCTCAAAATCTGCCGTAAAAGAAAAATCGAGTAATGAAAAACCTATTGCAGGAATACCGTCAATGGCTGCTTCCATGGCTGCCGACATCGTGCCGGAATAAATGACATTGATTGCAGCATTAGAGCCGTGATTGATACCAGAAACACATAAATCCGGTTTGCGGTGCAGAATTTTATCAATAGCAATTTTCACACAGTCAACTGGAGTACCACTACATTGATAAGCAGGAATACTGCCAAAAAGTTCAACTTTTTGCATGCGAAGAGGTTCATGTATCGTAATGGCATGTCCCATTCCGGACTGTGGGCTATCGGGGGCAACCACAGTAACATCACCAAATTTTTGCGCAACTTCAATTAACGCTTTTATGCCGGGAGCAATTATACCATCGTCATTTGTAACTAAGATTACTGGTTTGTCCATGGTGTAAAGGTAGGGAATTTGTAGGGCAACAACAAGTTGCATAAAAGAGAAGCCGTGATTAATATTTATTTATTGAATTTATAATTTAGCAAAAGAAACTTTTGATTTCTGATTTATATCAATGCATTTTCTTCTGAAACGTATAAGGATATTTTTCTGTACTTGTAAATAACACTATGTGATAAAACATGCGTATATATAATAATTAATTAAGCTATCGTTTTCTTCTATTAAAAATTAGATGTTGTAAAGTGTTGATATTACAATGTGTTGATTGATTCCTGTGTCCTGCTATTTGTTAGTTTGCGTAATTTTTCTTTCATTTTTTTTGAGTAAGGTATATCAATTTTGTAAGTAATTAATGTGGCAATGGCAACTATAATTGGCAAATCAATAAGGCAGCACGTTACCCAGAAATTTATATGCATTTGATTGTGAAAACTTGGAATAATAAACCCTAAAGAAATATATTGATGTATCAAGTATAATGCAAATGATATTTTACCAAAAAAAAGAGTCGTTCTGTTTACAATAAAACCAAGTTTGCGATTCACAAATAATACAAATAAGAGAAAATAAACAGTCAGTATGATGCTATAAGCATATTGGCTCAGAATTACCGATGAGCGACCAACATAGGGGAACAGAAGTAATTGACAAATCATACAAAATAATATTAGTATGTAATTTTTTTTAGTGTTTCCACTATCTGTATAAAGATTGTAAAAAATAGTTCCAGCAAAAAATAAAGGTAAAAATTGAAGTAAGGGAATCCATTTTAAAAGCAAGCGTACCCACTCAGATGTCCAGAAAAAACGGGTTAGTATGACTGTTGTTACACATGTAATTACATAAATTATATTTAAATATTTTAGTAATTTGAATTGAAATAGTAATAAAATAGAAATGTAAAATACCATTTCAATTATCATTGTCCAATATGGTCCATCAAGGTCAGGGATGTTTAGGTAATATTGGAACATGGTTAAATTCCCCATGTAAATAATTATATCTTTATATGAAAATGTATGCTTATATATAGCATATACTGTAAATAAGAAAAAAGTAAAGGATACAGATGCCCAATAAGTTGGATATAATCTGCTAACTCGGTTAATAACAAAATCAATACTATTATTAATGTGTTGCAGACTCATAAAAATAACAAAACCACTGATTATGAAAAATAAATCAACTCCGGTAATTCCAATTTTAAAATACCGATCATAACCATTTTTACCGACAGTAAAATGAAAAAAGACGACTAGGACTGCAGCTATTCCTCGTAAAGCATCTAATTCTTGAAACCGTTTTTTTTCATTATTAGAATTTTTATTTTCAAGTGAAATGTAATTCATCTACTATTATTGTTAATTAATAAGTTATTTTATTTTGCAAATGTGTTAAGCACTGTAATAAATTGAACTTTTTCTACTTTACGATAATAAACTATTGCTGATAAAAATAGCATTTAGAATTCCATTTATCGTATAATAACGCTAGTTTTTTCATGAAAAAATGTAATGCTCTGTTCATTTAATATTCGTTTATTAGAAGGATGCTTATTAAAACAACTTCAACAGCTTTTTAAAATTACTAGAAAGCGAAGTATAATATAACATTGAATTTCTAAGTATTGCTCTGATTGATTATTAGCTAACATAGAGAGTTGTTATCGTTAAAGGGATCAGAAATGTTTTCTTTGTAATGATTATGTTTTTTTATGCTACAATTATTAGTATATATACTAGTATTCGTTTTGGTGTATTATTTATAAAAAGATTAAAAGCTTTGCTGATTAAGTTCATTGAAATTTATCTATCACATGATAGTAAAAAAAATGCACCTTAAAAGACGCATTTTTTTGTTGTTTAGGATTACTTATTTATTTACCCGGTCGTAAGCTGCGTACCACTTTTCCGGTTTGCCACATT
>CAZPBT010000137.1:1632-8291 GCA_964584555.1 uncultured Chitinophagales bacterium | reverse complement strand
AATACAGCAAATGGTACAGTCACTGATTTCGATGGAAACTATACAATATCAAATGTAAACAAAGAAAGCAAGCTTATCTTTACATATGTTGGCTACCCAACAATTACTAAAAAAATAAACTCATTAAAAATTAATGTAACACTAGTTGAAGAAGATGAGTTGATAGAAGGACTTCTAATTGTAAGTCCAAGGTCTAACGATGATGTCTATCGGGGAGTTAAACAAATCAGATATCGTACTAAAAGGAAACATCCTAAAAACAAATAATTATTTGTATTGTATAGAAATACGTATGCCACGAGCATCGTGACACACCAATTTTAATCTTCTTTCACCTTTCTTACCCAAAAAAAGCGTACCTTTGCGCTCGAAATAATTCATTTTTTAACTTCATAATTTTATATTCCATGATTTTTGATTTGGATATGATTAAAAAAGTGTACGCTGAGTTTCCGGCTAAAGTAGACAAAGCGAAAGCACTCTTAAACCGTCCCTTAACTTTAGCCGAAAAAATCCTTTTTGCACACTTGCACGAGTCTCAGAATTTAGAAGATTTCCAACGCGGTAAATCGTATGTAGATTTTGCTCCTGACCGTGTAGCCATGCAAGATGCAACGGCACAAATGGCTTTGTTGCAGTTTATGCAAGCCGGACGCAAAAAAGTAGCTGTTCCTTCTACGGTTCATGCCGACCACTTAATTCAGGCTAAAATTGGCGCAGATAAAGATTTGCAAGATGCCATAAATAAAAATAACGAAGTATATAATTTTTTAGCTTCTGTATCAAACAAATACGGTATTGGTTTCTGGAAACCCGGTGCTGGGATTATTCATCAGGTGGTGCTGGAAAATTATGCTTTCCCTGGAGGTATGATGATTGGTACCGATTCACATACAGTGAATGCGGGTGGTTTAGGTATGATAGCTATCGGTGTTGGCGGTGCTGATGCGGTGGATGTGATGGCAGGAATGCCTTGGGAACTGAAATGGCCTAAATTAATCGGTGTAAAACTAACAGGCAAATTAAGCGGGTGGACATCTCCTAAAGATGTAATTCTGAAAGTTGCCGGAATTTTAACCGTTAAAGGCGGCACCGGAGCTATTGTAGAATATTTCGGCGAAGGCGTAACGGCAATGTCATGTACAGGTAAGGGCACGATAGCCAATATGGGTGCAGAAATCGGGGCTACCACTTCTACTTTTGGTTACGACGAATCCATGTCAAGATATTTGCAAGGAACGGGAAGAGCTGAAGTAGCTGCACTGGCAGATGGCATCAAAGAATATTTAAATGCAGATGCGGAATGCTATGCAGCACCTGAGAAATATTTTGACCAGGTAATTGAAATCAATTTATCCGAATTAGAACCGCATTTAAACGGCCCTTTTACGCCGGATTTGGCAACGCCAATTTCGAAAATGAAAGAAGAAGCAGTAAAAAACGGTTGGCCACTTGAAGTAAAAGTGGGCTTAATTGGTTCATGTACCAACTCTTCCTATGAAGATATTTCACGTGCAGCCTCTTTAGCCAAACAAGTAAAAGAAAAAGGCTTGAAAGCTAATGCACAATTTACCATTACACCCGGCTCTGAGCAAGTTCGCTTTACTATTCAGCGCGACGGATTTATCGAGTTGTTTGATGAGATAGGCGCAAATGTGTTTGCCAATGCTTGTGGCCCTTGTATCGGGCAATGGAGCAGGGAAGGTGCAGACAAGGGTGAGAAAAACACTATCGTTCATTCGTTCAACCGCAATTTTGCTAAACGTGCAGATGGCAACCCGAATACTTATGCATTCGTGGCTTCGCCGGAAATGGTTACAGCTTTAGCCATTGCAGGCCGATTGGACTTTAATCCGCTGACAGATACACTGATTAATGAAAAAGGCGAAGAAGTAAAATTAGACGAACCAACAGGATTTGAATTGCCACCTAATGGTTTTGCTGTTGACGATCCGGGCTATCAGGCACCTGCTGCAGATGGCAGCAACGTGGAGGTGATTATTAACCCCGATTCTGATCGTTTGCAAGTACTTAACGGTTTTAACCCATGGGAAGGAGATGATTTGAAAGGGTTAAAATTATTAATAAAAGCAAAAGGCAAATGTACCACAGACCATATTTCTATGGCGGGTCCATGGTTGCGCTACAGAGGTCATTTGGATAATATTTCTAATAACATGCTGATAGGTGCGGTAAATGCCTTTAACGATAAGACAGATACAGTGCTGAATGAACTAAGCGGAGAATATGGTGCTGTGCCTGCAACTGCCCGAGCCTATAAAGCAGCAGGTTTTGGTTCGGTTGTATTTGGCGATGAAAACTACGGCGAAGGTTCATCCAGAGAACATGCGGCTATGGAGCCCCGTCATTTGGGTGTGCGTGCGGTGGTTGTAAAATCATTTGCTCGTATTCACGAAACCAACTTGAAAAAACAAGGTATGCTGGCATTGACTTTTATTAATAAAGACGATTACAACAAGATACAAGAAACAGATACCGTTGATATAATAGGATTAACCGAATTTGCACCCGGCAAAAACCTGACGATAGTACTGCATCATAAAGACGGAAGTACAGAAAGTTTTGATGTAGCCCATTCTTATAATGAACAACAAATAGGCTGGTTCAAAGCCGGCAGTGCCTTAAATCTGATAAAACAGCAAGTAGCAGGGTAAGTAACAGATAATAACAATTAAACTGTAAAATTTATTTATAAAAGCCGCCAGAATTTGGCGGTTTTTTTATTTGCATACATTGTCGTATTTTCCGAAATTAATCAATTATTCATTTAATCTTTCAGCGCATGCAAACCAACTCTTCTGTTTTTCTCGGCGATAAATTTTATAACCGCGAGCATTTAAATTTTATCTTGTTTGATGTCATTCATGCCGAAAAACTTTCTTCTTTTGAATATTTCGCAGACCACGACAAAGGCAGTATGCAGCTTTATTTAGATGCTGTAGATCAGTTTGCAAAAGAATATCTTTTTCCTTATTTGGTGGAGATGGACAGAAAGCAACCCGAACTTGAAAATGGAAGAATCAAGGTGCATCCCATTCATCGAAAAATAATGCGCCTAAGCGGCGAAAATGGTTGGATAGCGGCATTGGCGGCTAAAAATGCTGGAGGCTTGCAGATGCCCAGTGTTTATTTTACTTCATCCAGTTTTATTTTGGGAGCAGCCAACTATTCGGGTTGCGTGTTTGCCGGACTAACGATGGGGGCGGCACATTTAATTGAAGCATTTGCCGATAAAAAATATCACGATGTTTATTTGCCGAAAATGTTTGCCGGAGAATGGCAGGGTACTATGGCATTGACAGAACCCGGCGCAGGCAGTTCATTGAGCGATGTTGTAACAACTGCTGAAAAGCAAGCAGATGGAACCTACAAAATTTCGGGACAGAAAATTTTTATTTCTTGCGGCGACAGCGATGCCGTTGATAATGTAGTGCATTTGTTATTGGCGCGTATAAAAGGAGCACCTGCAGGAACGAAAGGCATTTCTTTATTTATCGTGCCGAGAGAAAGAATCAATGCCGAGGGGAATTTGGAATGGAATGATGTAACCTCCATCGGAGTATATCATAAAATGGGCTATAAGGGTGCGCCGATTGCACATCTTAGTTTTGGTGAAAACAACGATTGTACAGGCTGGCTGGTTGGTGAAGAAAATAAGGGCTTGAGCTACATGTTTCAGATGATGAATGAAGCCCGTATTTCCGTGGGATTGCACGCTACTGCTATCTCTAATGCAGCTTATTACGCCAGTTTGAAGTATGCTAAAGAGCGCTTACAAGGCAGAAATATTGCAGAAAAAAATCCTGAGTTGCCACAGCTACCAATTATACAGCATGCTGATGTAAAACGCATGTTGCTGTTGCAAAAAACATTTACCGAAGGTGCACTTTGTCTGGAGTTGTTGTGCAGTTATTATGCCGATATGGAAAAAGTTACGCAAGGTGAGGAAAAAGAAAAATATCATTTGCTGTTGGAAATTCTGACACCGGTAGCCAAATCGTATCCGGCAGAAATGAGCAATATTTCAACGAGCAATGCCATTCAGATTTTTGGGGGATATGGATTTACCAAAGATTTTATTGCAGAGCAATATTACCGCGAAACTCGTATCCACACTATACACGAAGGCACTACTGCGATACATGGTCTTGATTTATTGGGCAGAAAAGTAATGCTGAAAGGCGGTAAAGCGATTATGCTGTTGATGCAAGAAGTAATGGCAGATATTCAGCGCGCAAAACAACAGGAGTACACCAAAGAGTATGCGGCAAAACTGGAACAAAAGCTGGGCAGCCTGCAAGAGTTGAGTATGCACCTGATGGGTGTGGCGCAAAAGGAAGGCGCAGAAGCTTATTTGAGTGATGCTACCTTGTATTTAGAGTTATTCGGCATTTTGACGATGGGTTGGATATGGTTGAAGATGATGAATGCCTGTGCAGAAAATATACATATAGATGAGCAGTTCAGACAATCAAAACAACTCAGTTGCGATTATTTTTACGAATACGAATTCCCGAAAGCAGAAGGATTATTTGTTCGTTTAAAAAGCAAGAAACGAGTAACTACAGGCGAAGTACAAGATTTGATTGATTAGCATTTAGTTTATTGTGGTAGAATTATGCAAATTAGCTTTCTCCCATTTTCTTTCTCAAAATATAATCATTCAGCCAGAAGGGGCCGTAAGCGATGTCGGTTTTTTCATATAGCTCAAATCCCATTTTTTTGTAGAAATACATCGCCGGATTTTTACGGTGTACATTGAGTTGTATAAAAGGGCAATGATTTTTGTGTGCCACATTTTCTACTGCCTGCAAAAGTGTACTACCGACACCCTTCTTATGAATATCCTGCCTTACGTACAAACGATGCAGGTAGATGATGTCTTCTTTTAAAATGCCATAAACATCCCCTTTTATTTCATAAGCTACAAAACCCTGTATTTGTTGCTCATCCTGATAGAGGAGATAGGTGCATCCTTGCTGCATCTGCTCTTTTATCGCATCTGCATTATACATTCTTGCATACATATATTCCACTTGCTCATCAGACAAAAATGCACGGTAGGTTTGTTTCCATACCAAAGTTGCCACTTCTATTATTTTGGGAATATCAGTAAAAAAAGCAATCCTAATTTTCATACATCAGTATAAGTAATTTTTATAACCGACAATTGTTTTTATGGGCAATCTTTGCTCTTTACAATAAAATAAGGGTTGAGCAGATTTTCTCTGTTGTAAACCATCGTTTCATCAGTATTAAATACTGTAGTGGTAGCACCGGCTTCCGCCGCAATGATTTGTCCGGCACATGTATCCCATTCCATTGTGGGGCCTAACCTGGGATAGATATCCGCCTTGCCTTCAGCAATTAAGCAGAACTTAAGTGAGCTTCCGGCTGCAACAAATTCTACCTCTTTGAATTGTTGTTTTTTTCCCTCCACATAGGCTAACAGCTCCGGTGTCTGGTGTGAGCGGCTGCCTACAATTTTGAGAAGTCCGTCTTCTGCCGTATTTCTGACATGAAGTTGCTTTTTTATGCTTTGTTCCAGTTTAAAACTCCCCTTTCCTTTTTCTGCAAAATAGGTAATTTCTTTTGCGGGTAAATAAATCACCCCCAAAACAGGAACGCCGTTTTCAGTGAGTGCAATATTGACGGTGAACTCTCCATTGCGTTTAATAAATTCTTTAGTACCATCGAGCGGATCTACGATAAAACAAGTTGTCCATTCTTTTCTTACTGCATATTCGGTAAGTTTGGTTTCTTCAGAAATCACAGGAATGGTTGGAAAGAATTTATTTAATCCGGCTAAGATGATCTCATTCGATTTTTTATCAGCGAGTGTAAGCGGAGAATTATCGGATTTTATTTCTACTTCTACCGGTTGATTATATACCTGCAAGATAGCATCTCCGGCATCTTGGGCAATTTTTATTATTTCTGTCAACATAAAAATCAAAATGAATAGTACGCCTCTTTCAGCGTGGGGTTATGTTTGTCTTTATCGCTAAGAATAATAGCTGAGGCTGGAATTTTCCAGTCTATATTCAATTGAGGGTCATTATAGGCGATACCACCTTCAGAGGCTTTGTCATAAACATTATCGCATTTATAAAGAAACTCACATGTGGGAGTCAACACCACAAACCCATGAGCAAATCCTCTGGGAATGAGCAATTGTTTTTTATTTTCAGCAGATAATTCTATAGAGAAATGTTGCAAATAAGTTGGTGAATCTTTCCTTAAATCGACAGCTACATCCAAGACGCTTCCCTCAACAACACGAACTAATTTAGCTTGGGCATAAGGGGCATTTTGAAAATGCAAGCCTCTTAAAACACCATAAGCAGACTTAGAATGATTGTCTTGAATGAAATTATACCGCAGTCCGTTTTTAGTAAGTTGTTGCTCGCTGTAACTTTCAAAGAAGAATCCTCTTTCGTCTTCAAATACACGGGGCTCAATTATAAATAAATCCTGAAGTGGAGTGGGAGTGATATTCATGGAAATGATTAAGCAGATTTAAACATGGCTTTGAGCTGTACCCAGAAGTTTGTTCTGAAATAAATAAATCCTATAATTAACAGATCTAAGAAGAAGCCAATACCGATAAACATCAGCGTTTGATTAAGTGTGGAAGT
>CAZPBT010000137.1:0-1532 GCA_964584555.1 uncultured Chitinophagales bacterium | reverse complement strand
ATTTTAGCCTTGCCTGTTGCCCGTTCAATATAGTAGGCAATAACATTTTCATAGAATGCTTCACATAATAATTTGGAAAACTCTTCGTCTCCAGTTGTCACCGTTATAGAATAAATTTCAGCTTCATTATAATCTACAGTTACCATTTGACGAATTCCTCCTAATATTCTTTTGAAAATAAGATAATCTTGTGTATTTAAATCTTTTACGTTTGTAAAATCTTTAAAGAAACTACCTTGCAGGTTGTTAAACAAATTCAGATAATGATTAGCCAGATAGTCTTCCTTACCTCTGAAATAATACTTTTTAAATAAAAGTTTAGAGCCTACCTTTTCTGTAAAGGCATATTCTTTCAGTTTTTTAGGGTTGTTAAAGTTGTTATTAGTTGTTTGTAAGATATTAGAAAAGTTGCCACTTCCAAATCCGGGAATCTGAGGTCTGTCTTCAGATAAAAAGAAAGTAATCTTTGCCGTATAGGTTGGTTTTACTTGCTTAGATTTATAAAAACCATACAGCGCCATCAAAACAACAGGAATTGCCAAAAAAAAGGAATAGGTTTTTGCGATATCAGTTAGCTCTTTGAGTATTCTGATTATGTTTTTTAAACTCTGATCTTGTTCTAACGAGCCAATATCAGAATTATTATTCTGCTCATTTGAAAGAAGTGTATCTTTCTCTTCAGTTATATTTTCATCTGCATTATTTGGCATTCCTGACAGTTAAAAATAATAAATAAAGAGTGAGTAAGGAAGTTGCTGCACCAATTGAAGCATTTAATATCCTATTAAACTTCTGGGGATCAGAATTCTTTTCCTTTTTCTTTTTTTCTTTCTTTTCTTTTTCGGGTACGACTATAACAGACCCTTTTTCAACATTTGGAAATACTTTGCCGAACATTGAGCGGTGCGTTCTGAGAATTTGTCCATTAGGGCGGATGACATATGTTTTACGTGCGAAAGCACTGTCACTAAAACCGGCACCATATTTTGTGATATAAAATTTTGCATCTTTTCCATCTGTATAAGGTACATATAAATTTTCAGGTCGCTTTTCAGATGGATAATTAAACTGTCCCTTAAGTGTTACTAAATCTTTTATAGCAGGCACAGTAATACTGTCTCCTTTTTTAAGAACATAATTATATTTAGAATTCTTGTTGGCCAATGCTTTATTTAGGTCTAATAATACGAATCCAATCCCATTTTCAGATCTGTTTAAGGTAGCACCATCCGGATAAGCAAAGCGGGTAAGTCCACCGGCTCTTTCTATTAAAGAGGATATTTTTTCATCTTTAGTTGTTAAAACATACTCGCCCGGATATAACACTTCGCCACTTACATTTACTTTCACTTGATATTCAAACTCAGGAGTTGGTCGAACAAAGATTTGATCAAACGGCTGTAATTTTATAGAATTAGCAACAGGGTCTTTGCCCACATTCTTACTGATACTATAACTTAAAATGGTAACCTGAGTAGGGACAGACTGAGAGATGGCTTTGTCATAGTTGGCAATACGGGCAATTTCTATTC
>CAZPBT010000136.1:0-8301 GCA_964584555.1 uncultured Chitinophagales bacterium | reverse complement strand
TTTAGGGCTGTTTTTAGCTCGTTTTGGCTCGTTTTTATTGCATTTTGTGCCATTTAAGCCCATCAAAATCTACAACAAGATATATACTCAAAAAAATATACATCCCCTATTGCAATTTATGAATCAAATACCTACCTTTAAAATACGGAATTTGCGGAAAACCGAGGTTTTTTCACAGGCTAACTTTAGTCAGACAGCTTAAATTTATCAAATAAAATATTATTTATAAACAAGGTAAATATAACTAACATTACCAGATAACAAATGAAAAAAGTACTCTTTAAAACATTCATGGGTTTAGTCATACTTTATTTCATTGCATGCGGGCTGCTGTATTTTCTCCAGGAAAGACTTATTTTTTTCCCTGAAAAATTAGATAAAAATTACAACTTTGATTTTGAACAATCCTTTCAGGAAGTAAATATAAAAATGAAAGACGATAAACTTATAAACGGTCTTTTATTTACTACAGATTGTCCTAAAGGATTGATATTTTATTTACATGGAAATGCAGGCAATTTAGGTTCATGGGGAGGAGTTGCTAAAACATACACCGATTTAAATTATGATGTTTTTATAATGGATTACCGCGGATATGGAAAAAGTGAAGGCTACATCAACGGACAAAATCAATTGTTTGATGACATTCAAATCACCTATAACAATTTGAAAAAAATATACAATGAAAAAGAAATTATTGTAGTGGGATATTCTATTGGAACCGGACTTGCTGCTAAGCTTGCTTCAGAAAATAATCCTAAACTTTTGATCTTACAAGCCCCTTATTATAGTCTGACAGATATGATGAAACATACCTATCCTTTTGTTCCGGTATTTTTATTGAAATATAAATTTCCTACTAATGACTACTTAAAAAAATGCAATATGCCGGTTATTATTTTTCACGGAAATCAAGATGAGGTTATCTATTATGGCTCATCACTGAAACTAAAAAAAGAATTTAAACCGAATGATACATTAATTACATTATCCGGACAAGGTCATAACGGAATAACAGAAAATGCTGACTATATTTCTGCATTGAAAAAGCTAATTGGCAATTAGCAACATTAAATTCAAAAATTTATCATTTAAAATTCAACATTGACTATGCTTCGTCATAGTTGACAATACAATCGTTGGTTTTGGGGTGCGATTGACAAGTTAAAATAAAACCTTCTTCCAGTTCTTCTTCGGTCAAGGGTTCATCATCATCCATTTCCACTTTTCCGGCAGTCAGTTTAGCCTTGCAACTACAACACGCAGCCACCCTGCAGGCATATGGCGGGTCTAAATCAGCTGCTATGGCCGCTTCTAATATGGTTTCGCCATCGTGTACCGTAATCTGACTTTCCTTGCCATCTAAGATGATTTTTACATTATATGACATGCCCTGTTTTTTTTGTGAAGTGGTAAATCTAAAAAAGAAATCGGAATTAAAATGACATTTCTGTAGGAAAGCTCAACTTTCTATCCTTAGTAAAGAAATGCAAAATAAATTGCTTATTGTTTGCCGAACATATTCCCGAAGTTTCCGCCCATCTTACTCAACAGTTCTTGAGCTTGAGCCTGAAAATCAGCCATATTTACTTTGCTGAGTATTTTAGAAAAATCGGGCATTCCGCGATCATCCAAAAATTGATTTCTGAATTCTGCAAATACTTGAGGAATAGAAAAATCTCTGACTTTTTGTGCCATTTCCTCACTCAATCCTACTTTATTCACCAAATCATTCAACAAATTTTCTTTCATTTCGTTGAGCTTTGGGTTATTGGTAATATCGTTGATGCCATTATTCATCATATCTTTCATGCCGTCTATTCCCCCTGAGAAAATATCCTGAGAAATGAATTTTTGGAAATTCTCAAAAAGCACATTCGTACTTTGAGACGTTTGGTCTGTATTCAACCCAAATCGTTCTTGTATTTGTTGTTGAATTTTTGCTTGAATATCGCCGAATAAACTTTCTAACATGGTTTGTAGTTTAGAACAAATATAAGCCAAAATTCAAAATTAAATCAAAATGTTTTTTACTTTTAGTGACAAAACAAATCAGCATGCATATTCAATTTTGTGGAGCAGCACAAACCGTTACAGGTAGTTGTCACCTGCTTACTTTAGACAATGGAATGAAAGTATTACTAGACTGTGGTTTATATCAAGGCAACGAAGATACAATGGCTTCATTTAATGATCAATGGTATTTTAAGCCGGAAGAAGTTGATTTGATGATTTTGTCTCATGCACATATTGATCACTGTGGCAGAATTCCGAAATTAGTAAAAGACGGTTTTAAAGGAAAAATATTCTGTACATCTGCTACTCGGGATTTATGTGCAATCATGCTGCTCGATTCTGCTCATATACAACAAAGCGATGCAGAATATGAAACAAAAAAAACAGGGAAGTTAATCCGGCCACTCTACACCGAAGAAGATGCTAAGTTTTGTCTGAAATATTTTGTTTGTGTTGAATATGCAGAGTGGTTTAAAATAAATAAAAATATAGAACTGTTGTTTTCTGATGCCGGACATATTTTAGGAAGTGCCACCGTTACTTTGAAAATAACTGAAGGAGACAAAGAAACTTTCGTAGGCTTCAGTGGCGATTTAGGCAGGTATAACCGACCTATTCTAAAAGACCCTGTGCCAATGATGGAGCTGGATTTTTTATTGTGCGAATCAACTTATGGCGGCGTAAAACATGAGGAATCACCCGAAAGTGATGACAGACTATTGCAAATTATAAAAGAAACTTGCATTGAAAACAAAGGCAAACTCATAATTCCGGCATTTAGTATTGGCAGAACGCAGGAATTGCTATACCGCATGGATTTACTTTATACATCCGGAAAACTAGGCGACATAAAAGTATATGTGGATAGTCCGTTGGCGATGAATGCCACTGAAATTTTCATCATGCATCCCGAATGTTATGATGATGATATTCAGCAATTTATACAGAAAGATGAAAATCCTTTCGGTTGGCGGAATCTTTATTTTACAAGAAATATTGAGCAATCCAAGCGTTTAAACAATTCAGATGAGCCATGCATCATCATTGCTGCTTCGGGTATGGCCAATGCCGGACGAGTGAAGCACCATATCTTTCACCAAATAGAAAAACCCGAAAATACGATATTGATTGTTGGCTATTGCGCAGAAGGTACTTTAGGTGAGCAACTGGTGAAAAAACCGGAGACGGTTGAAATTTTTCATGAAGTAAAAAAAGTGAATGCGCGTATAGAAGTGATGAGCAGTATGAGTGCACATGCCGACCAACCTGAAATGCTTCAATTTTTATCCAATCAAAATAAACAACTACTGAAAAAAATATTTTTGGTACACGGTGAACCGAAAAGACAAATGGCATTTAAAGCTGCTTTGGAAGAAGCCGGATTTAAAAATGTTTCCATTCCATATTTGGGAGAAACAGCTAAGCTAGATGAAGTAAGTTAAATGAAGTGCCCACGACTGGACTCGAACCAGCATGCCTTGCAGCACCACCCCCTCAAGATGGCGAGTCTACCAATTTCTCCACGTGGGCAGAATAATTAAGTTGCAAAGATACAGTATCAGATAAAGAGTACAAAAAAAAAGTGCAAATTTACTTTTTAACCTAAGTCGGGATAAGTGTTTCAATGTAAAAAACAGTTGACTTTTTTATCAAAACCCATCTCCTTTTAATTCTTCTTCCTTGTTAAAATGAAGGAAAAAATTAGAAATCAACTATTTTTTTTACCTTATTTTTCTTAGCTCTAACTCAAGTTTTTAACTTTTCCGTATCCTTCTTTTCTACAACCTATTCTCCTTTTACGAAAATGCGATACATCATATAAAATCCGAGTGGATATATCCAAACAATTTTCAATATGCTTATTGTTGTGATGGGGAGCTTAAATTGCCAGACTAAAATGGGAAATCCCAATAGAAACAAAAAGATAAAAATGCCATAAATTTTTCCGCCTTTGCTGCCGTAAAAGTTTTTCCCTTTCACGATTGTCGGTTGTGCTTGTCCTGCTGTCTGATTGGCTCTGTGTTCATTGTATAAATCAATTTGCCGGTTTAAGGTTGAAGAAAACAGGTTGTAATTTTCTGCATCTTCCAACACACTGCTGAAAGTAAACGTATGGGTATGATTATTTTTGTCTGTCAATTTTATAACACTGCCATTAGCTTCGTCATTGATTGAATAAGATTGTATTGCTGACCATGGGATAAACACCTCACGAGGTTGACCAAATACAGGTATTTTCTGTCTTTTTTTTGAGTAAGTTATGCCTCTTTCATTCAGGTTGATAGTAGTGGTATAAGCGGCAAAACTAAATCCATAAAACATGGCAAAAAAGCCCGGAATACAAAGCAATAAATACCCGATGAACTCAAATTTTTCTAGTTTGGATTGCAGTGAATTTGGAATTAAAGCAGCACCCAAAAAAATACCAAGAAGCAATGTCAGCAATAAGGCTATGCTGCCAAACAAGATCATTTGAAAGGCAGAAACAGTAGTAAAAGTAAATGATTTATTCTCCATATAATCTTGCCACTTCTACCTGAGCCAAATGGTGCTTGCCATGCCAGGCATACAAAGCGGTCATGTCTTTTATACTCACTTTTTTCTTTTGTTCAGGATGAAAATAAGTGCGTTCAAAATCGTCAGGAGTCATGTTTTTCAAAAGTGTTGCCCAATGCTTATGCACGCCTTTCAAAATATTTACAGAGTGTTTTAGCGGTAACTGGATGTCATTAAGTTCAGCCCACAAATTTTCATCATAAGGTTTTACGGTGGGGTTATTTTCTGTTAAAGCAAGTTTTAGCCTGATATATGCATTCATATGACTATCTGCTAAATGATGAATGATTTGCTCTATCGTCCAACCTCCGTCTTTATAGGTTTTTTGCAAATCTTTCTTTTTGAGTTGCTTCATCGTTTTTTTGAGTTGCTTGCTGAAATCTTCTATATCGCGTATACATGAACTCAACGCTTCATCATTAAAAGGTTGCGGTGATTTAAATTTCCCTATGGGATAAATATTTGCATTTCCTGTTGCCATAATTGTAATTTTTAAAATTTAACTAATCCTTTTTCAATAAAATTATCATTTGCATAAATCAGCATACGATAATTTCCTTTTGCAATATTATCAAAATTAAGCACTTCGTTGTGTAAACCCTTTGTTATATTTCCAAGATTTACATATTTTATTTCACGTCCAAGTTCATCTATTAACTTTACTGAGACATTTGAGTTTTCAGTAAGATTAAATTGAACGGATACTTTATCAATAAACGGATTGGGATAGGCACTTAGTACTATTATACTTTTTGCATGATTGTACACAGCAGTAGTCACATTTTGTCTTGGATTTTCAGGCGCTTGATAATGAACGGCATCTGTTTTTACTGTAGGAGCGTTTGCTTTTTTCAGCCAACGGGTTAAAACATCCGTGTACCAGCCTTGCTGAAAAGCTGAATTGGGATTAAGTTGTGTGACGGTAGGTACAGAATAAAAATCGCCTTGTGCTTTAGCAGTAGTTAAATCCAAAACACCATAGCCTTTTAAATGCAAATCAACATACTTGATATGCGGTAAAATTAATCTGATTAAATCATAAATGCCGGAAGGCAAAGCAACCGGAGATGAAGGTGATGTTACACTGGTGGTTACAAACTCTACACCAACAGAACCTGCTCCTGTGGTCGCATTATAAGTAGCAGGATTATAGGGCAAGTCCATTGCCCAAGCTGTATGAATATCGCCCGTTAAAACTATTACATTTTGAATATTGTTTTGCAAAATAAAATCATACAGTTTTTTGCGATCTGCAGCATAGCCGTCCCATTGATCATTATTTAGTACCAATCCAAATGGGGTAAGGTTGCCCATCATCACTTGTTGCCCTAGTATTTTCCATGTTGCAGTAGAGTTTTGAAGTTCATTTTTTAGCCAGTTTAATTCTTCGGGTCCCAGAATATGCCGGGATGTATCGTTCGGATTGCCACCTTGAATGCTGCGATCATACAATCTGGTATCAAGCATGAAAATATCGGCTAAATTGCCATAGCTTATTTTTCTGAAAATCTTGTTTTTATTACCGGATTCCGGCAGTCGGATAGGCAGCCATTCTTCATAAGCCTGTTGTCCGTAAGACTTGCGATTCACCCATAATCCCTCAGGTCCTTCCGTATGATTATCTGCTCCGAGCGTATAGGAATTATTAGCAGTTTCATGATCATCCCACACAGAGATAAAAGGCATTTGCTGATGTAATTTGCGCAACGAAGCATCTAATCTGTAGGTTGAATAACGCTGTCTGTAGTCCGCCAGTTTCGTAATTTCATAATTTGGCAATTGGTCATTTCGCACACTGGCGATACTTGTTCCGTATTCATAAATATAATCTCCCAAATGCAAAACAGCATCCACATCATTTCGCTCACGAATTCTGTCATACACATTAAAATAGCCATACGGGTAATTGGAACAAGACACAAATGCAAAGCGCAATTGACTCATGCCGCCTGTGGGTGCAGTCTTCGTGCGACCCGTCAAAGAATTTTTGCCTAATGCAGTAAATTCATAGAAATACCAAGTATCGGGTTGAAGGCCTTGAACGTCAATTTTAACGGTGTAATCCATAGTGCTGTCTGTTTGGAAAATTCCGGATTCAATGATTTGTGTAAAGTTGGTATCTAAAGCAATTTTCCAAGTTCCGGAAATCATTCCCGGTTCATCAGCGGTTACACGTGTCCAAAGCACAATAGCATTTGGTGTCGGGTCGCCCGAAGCTACACCGTGATAAAAGGGATAGAGAGAAGTATCAACCATAGAGCGCAAGGTACTGTTGCCGGGCAAGGTCTGCGCCTGACTTTGATTGTAATAAAATAAGATCAGCAAAGAAAACAGCAGATATCTTGTCATAGTTCTTTTTTTACTAATGTAAGCTAATTTTCGTTCAATTACAAATTCTTAAGTACAATTCTTTGAGAATAAGCTAAATCCATTTTCATTTTTGCCGCTCATTCATCTTCAAAAAATTATTCAGATTTTTTGATAAAAATCTTTTCGTGTGTAAGATTTTTTTTACTAACATTACAATATCAGATTTTTAATGACGAATGAGTGCAATAACAGAAAAAGAATTTAAAGCGTTGGTTACTTTATTGGATGATGAAGATGACGAAGTATTTGCGCATGTATCAGATAAATTATTTTCTCTTGGTATTGAGGGTGTACCGATGCTAGAATCTGTTTGGGAAAATACTGGAAATGAAATTATTCAAAACCGGTTAGAAGAACTGATACAAAAAATTCAGTTTTCTAATGTAAAAGATTTGCTGCAAAAGTGGATTGCTGTTGGCAGTGAAGATTTATTGGAAGGTGCTTTGATTATCAATAAATTCCAGTACCCTGATTTGGATGAATTCAAAATTATACAAAAGCTGGAATCACTGGCTAAAAGTGTTTGGATAGAGTTGAATCCTGCTTTAAGTGCATTGGAAGAAGTGCATGTTATTAATCATGTTTTTTTTCAGCTACACGGCTATTTCGGACAGCAAGTGCAACAAAATGATGCCGAACTGAATTTTATAAGTCAGGTGTTGGAAACAAAAAAAGGAAACTCCATAAGTCTGAGCATCTTATATCTTATTCTGGCACAAAAAAACGACTTGCCTGTTTATGGCATCAATTTACCTTTTCATTTTATCATGTGCTATTGCAGAAAAAGATTGACGGAAGATGAACTAACTCAAAATGACAAAGAAAAATCCGTTCAGTTTTATATCAATCCGTTAAGCAAAGGCATTTCATTCTCCAGAAGTGAAATTACGAATTACTTGCAACAAATGAACTTGAAGGCAGATGCAAAATACTATTCACCATGCAGTAATAAAATGATCATTCGGGCTTTAATTTATAACTTACTTTCCTGCTATGACCAAAATGGAAATAAGGACAAAGCCAGACAATTGAAAGAACTGTTTGATTTATTTACAACAAAAGAAGACAGCACCACGGGATTCGAAGCTGATTTTGATGAGGATATCTTTTAGTCTGCATTAAGACAGTGGAATTTTGAATATTTAGTATTAAATTATAAATTATAAGTAAATACAGTTTTATTCAACTAGTTTAATACGGTTACAGCCAAATATTCATCAATTACCAGATTACAAACCTGAGTTCGGGATAAGAAAAATAAGCGGATAAAATAGTTGATTTCTCTTTAATTCCTCCACATTAACGTGGAGGAATTAAAAGGAGGTGGTTCTACATAAAAAATCAACTATTTTTTAATTG
>CAZPBT010000135.1:0-8359 GCA_964584555.1 uncultured Chitinophagales bacterium | reverse complement strand
TTTGTGGTGTGGGGCGGGATCGTCCCGATAAATCATAGATTTATCGGGACGCCGACACAAGGATTTTCAATACTTTATTGCAATGTCAAACTTTTCAAACACATTTTTCTTAAATTTTATTTTAAATGCTTCCTCCGCTATCAATCTTTCCAGATAGATTCTTGATTTCTTAGATTTCAAATATCGTTCAACAATTCTAGCGGAACTACGGTTATTGACTTCAAAAGCTGCTTTCAGCTCCCAATCACTGCTTATTTTAGTATATGCATGTTTAAAAAATCCTGCATTGTGCTGCAACAATCGCTCTTCCAGGCAGCTTGTTTCGCCAATATAATATTTATCAGATTTTACGCTGTAAAGCAGGTAAACAAAATGCATAACAATTAAAAAAAGACTGCCTTAAGCAGTCTTTTGTGGTGTGGGGCGGGATCGAACCGCCGACACAAGGATTTTCAGTCCTTTGCTCTACCGACTGAGCTACCGCACCTTTTCCGTTAAAATCTAACGGAGTGCAAATATACGCTTTTTTTGTAAAAACAAAAGTTCTGATGCAAATAAGATAAAATTCACACAGCAACATTTTGTGGAATCGATAAAAGGTTGTACTCAAAAAATCAACTGAACTTCATTATGGGTTTGATTTCATCCAAATAAAATATATCTATATAACACATTGATTATTAGAAAGCTACATTAATTTCTTTGTAAAATAATTTAGTTTATTTTTATACCTTTAAACAAATAATCTGCTAAACTATGAAAAACAATGTCGTTTTAATTTTTATCCTCTTGCTTTTATCTGCCATATCTTCCTGTAAAAAAGACAACAACAGTTTTACTTCCTATGGTTATGATATTGGCTCGCGTGGACAAATTATTTCCTATGAGCTGATAGAAACGCTTGATACGGTTTCACTCAGTACCCGACTGAATAGCTTAGGCGCTGGTCTGTCTTCACTCATTCACTTAAAATACACCATTTCGGCTTACCGTGTAGAGTATAAATCATTAAATGTATTTGACGACACCGTAAAAGCCAGCGGAGTCATCATCTTTCCTCATCTGCCAAACAACAAAGTGGCATTAAGCAGCTTTCAACACGGAACAGCACTAAAAAAAACCAATGTTTCATCTTTGCACCCCGGACAAGAATATCTGGTAAATGCCGTATTGGCGGCCGAGGGTGGAATATTGTGCTGCATGCCCGACTACTTAGGCATGGGCACAGGCGATGGCATGCACAAATATTTGAATCCGACTGAAGAATCAAATTCAGTAATAGATATTCTTCGGGCTGCAAGATACCTGAATGCAGATTTGCACCATACACAACTGAACGGGCAAGTTTTTATTTTCGGATATTCTCAAGGCGGACATGCTACACTTGCTGCTCAGCGCGATATAGAGACAAAATACAACCTTGAGTTTACCTTGACGGCATCTGCACCCATGGCCGGGCCTTATTGCCTTAGCCGCACCTCTCAATTTGATGTTATGATAGATTCGGTATTTTATCCCAATCCTTTTTATTTACCTTATATAGCAGTAAGCGTTTACGAAGCTACCAGGGGTATGGTTGCTTATAGTACAATTTTCAAAAAGCCTTATGATTCACTGATACCGGCTATAATCAATGGACAATATTCAGAAAGCTATGCCAATGCCCGTTTTCCTTACTATATCAGCAACATCGTAAAAGATTCTGTAAAAAACTCTGCCAGAAATAATCCGAATGATTTAATTCGGTCTACCCTGCGTACTTATGATTTGATAGATGACTGGACACCACACGTACCAACCAGATTCTATCATTGCGAAGGCGATGATAATGTATTTTATGACAATGCAACATGTGCCGTGAATACTTTTCTGTCCAGAGGTGGGAATGTAGAGCTGGCCAATATGGGTCCAAGTAATCATACAGATTGTGCGCCTCCGACATTTATATTAGCAAGAACATGGATATATGAGTTGAAGCGAATTGACTAACTATTTTAGACTTTCTTAGCTATTTTATTATGCAGAAACGCTGCGTATTTACGTATATTTGCACCTCGTAACAACAAAATATCTTGCTTTATCTAAAAAAATATTCCGTTTTTATATGCGTGCTTTTTGTCTTTTACTCTTGCAAGCAGGAAAAGAAAACAACATTTAATGCTGAAAAAAATCAGCTGAAAGACACCGCAGCAATACAAGAATATTATTGCACCGATACCAACAAGTGCTACTTTTTAGACATTGAGGTAGACACCATGAGTATTTTGGAAAAAGAATTTGGCAAAAGAGATAACTTACAAAAACTCTTCCGGCAATATAACCTCAGTAGTATGCAATATGAACAGTTTATGGAAGAAGCAGGAGAATACTATGATTTTAAAAATATCAAACCAAAACAAAAATACTTCATCATTGCAGACGAAAATGATGAAATAAAACCTTTGAAATTCCTGATTTTTAAAATTTCTGATTTCGAATATATCATCACCGACTGCACAGATACGACAAAAATTGAATTGGAGACTCCGGCCATAGCAATTGGCAAAAAGAAAAACAAACGTAAAAAAACCACCTATTTCACACCACTGCATATCCGATTATTTGAAAAAAACATAGACACACTCGAGATTAAGCTCAATGCTGTTATTACATCATCCGTACAAAAAACATTTAAAGAAAATAATATTGACATCAAACTGATGGATAAGATCAATCAGGCATTTGGCTCTCGCTTTTCTTTAAGCCAGGTCAGAAAAAACGACACTTTGCAGTTTATTTATGACCAATGCAGTATCAATGGGCAGTTTATTGACTTAGGGCATTTAAAAGCAGTTGCCGTAAAACAGAAGAAACGAAGTTATTATGCTATCGATTATTTTCTGGAAAATGACAGCAGCTGGCAATATGTAGATGATAAAGGGAAATATCTTAAAGTTGCATTCCTGAAATCGCCATTGCAAAAAGGCGGTGCTATTGTTTCCCGATACAATCTTACACGTTTTCACCCTATTTTATTAGAAGTAAAACCTCATTTAGGTACTGATTTTGCTGCGCCTCAAGGCTCTCCAATAGTTGCCACGGCAAGTGGAATTGTATCTGCTTGCGAATTTAAGCAATACAATGGCAATTATGTAAAGATAAGGCACGACCGAATGTATGAAACCCAATACCTGCACATGAGCAAATTTGCCCGTGGAATGCGAAGTGGAGTTCGTGTACAACAAGGTCAGGTAATAGGCTATGTGGGCAGCACAGGGCTGGCAACCGGACCACATGTATGCTATCGTTTCTGGAAAAACGGCGAACAAGTTGACCCGCTTAAAGAGAAATTGAATGTTGTACGGCAAATGCCGAAAGAAGAATTACCTGTTTACGAAGCATTTGTCGCCAAGATAAAACAAGAATTGAATGACATTGAATTAACAGGCATTCAGCCTTCAAAACAAGATACCATTGTTGTAGGTAAAAAGTAATTTTATGCTGAATCGTGCAACTTGGCTACTGACATTATTATTCCTATTTCCCTCACAATACGGCAAATCAAACCCTCCGAGGCAGTTTATTTCATTTAACGATACGCTAAAAATTAAACTTTGGAACGATTTCATCTTAATTCCCATAAAAACTGATTCACTCGAGTCTTACCTCATTTTCGACAATGGCGCATCAATTTCAGCACTCGATAGTATTTGGCTGTCAAAGACTGCTATTCCCGATACTAACAACAAGCAAGTAAAAATAACTGATGCCAACAGCAAGAGTATGTACAACAAGCTGTTTAAAACCCATTTACAAATCGGATCTTTTCACTTTCGGGATATGGCTGCTATAGAGATAAAAGTGAATCATTTGCTTACCGGGTGTCAAGTACCTGTTGCAGGACTTTTAGGTGCAGATATTATCAACCAGCTAAACTGGAATTTTAATTTTGATGACTCCATATTAGTTATTTCTAAAATTCCGTTCAAACAAAACGGCACAATTATATCCTATTATACTTATCTGAATAATTTACATTATACTGAAATACAATTTTCCGGCAATAAAAAAGCAAGAGCAAATATAGATTTTGGATACAGTGGCGAAACGATTTTATTTCCTAAAAATCATCTTCCCTCATTTTCCGGCAAAAAGGTTGTTATAAAATATGGTCAAACAGGCATTTCGCTTTCGGGTTTAGATGACTTCGATTCTACATTTATTTTGCCAAATAATAAGTGTTCGTTTGCCGGTAAACAACTTGTCGACTCTGCAAGTTTTGAGTTTTCTGCTAACGAAAAGGAGATACGTATTGGAAATCCGGTATTCAGAAAACACAACGTCATATTGAATACTTCTACTCAAGAATATATACTTTCTGCCCGAAAATTGCCTTACCGCAATCAAAGCTTATTTTATGGCATTTCTTTGTATTGGTTACATGGAAAATGCAGGATTATAAATATGATGGCAAATGAAAGCACAGAAATAAACAATTTGCATATCGGCGATGAGATTACTAAGATTAACAAACAAAATGCAAGTGACCTTATGGATAATTGTGCATTATATCAGTTGCTCAAGAATAATCAAAACGCAGGCAAGTCTATGGAAATAACCTTGGCGAATGGTAAATCGTTGTTACTGCAACCCTTGCCAATACGACTAAATTATATCTTGCCTTGATATTCAGGCATAAAATTTGTCTATATTTGTGTATTAACTTAATTACAATGAAAAAAATACTGACTTTATCTTGTTTAATTTTCACGCTTTTTCTTGCCAATGCCCAATTCCCGGCAATAGGCACTAAAGCACCTGATTTGACATTTAATAACCCTGAAGGCAAACCCATTTCATTGTCATCACTTAAAGGCTACGTAGTACTTTTGGATTTTTGGGCTTCCTGGTGTCGTCCATGCCGTATGGCGAACCCGGGTGTGGTACAATTGTATAATAAATACAAAGATCAAAAATGGGCTAAAGGTATTAAAGGCTTTACCGTTTTTTCTTTTTCGTTAGATATGAATGCACAGGCATGGATAAATGCCATTGCTCAAGATGGCTTAACATGGCCATACCATGCTTCTGATCTTAAAGGATGGAATTCAGCAGGGGGTGCAAAATATGGCATTAACTCTATACCTTGTACTTTCCTTATTGACGAAACCGGATATATTATTGCTATCCGCCCGCCTCATAATCTAATCGAAGAGCAGCTGAATAAACGTCTTGCGACTACAAAATCGTCAACTACGACTAAAGCGAAAACAACCAAGAGCAAAACAAAATAAATATTGTTGTGTCAAAATGTCTTAAAAATCCTTTGGCAAGTATTTTGCCAAAGGATTTTTAGTAAATAATAACTTATGACAACTAATAACGATAAAAAACAAGAAATAAACGACAATTATACTGAAAACGAACAAGTTACACCTGAAAATGAAACTATCAGTAATCAGTCAGAAAGTCAGCAGCAGTCAGATAATATTGCACAAAATGACGCTGAGGCTGCTTTACATAAGGCTCAGGATGAACTTAAAGACAGCAAAGATAAATACCTGCGACTTTATGCAGAATTTGATAATTATAAAAAACGCGAGGCTAAAGAAAAGCGCGAGTTAATAAAAACCGCCGGGCAAGACATCGTACGTGATTTATTGCCTGTTTTAGATGATATACAACGGGCAAATAAAACACTCGAATCAGATAATAACTTAGAGACTTATGCCGGTGGAGCAAAATTAATTTTTGATAAATTCCAACGGGCACTTCAACAAAAGGGTCTCAAACCAATTGAAAGTATTGGCAAACCTTTTGATGTAGAGTTTCATGAGGCCATTGCTGAAATTCCGGTTGCTGAGACTGAAGAAAAAGGAAAAATTGTTGATGAAGTTGAATCCGGTTATACATTAAATGATGCCATTATCCGCTATGCAAAAGTTGTAGTAGGCAAATAAATTAAAGCTACTATTATTTGGGTTGTATTTACTCATTCCAAATCAAACGCTGTTAATAATTCACTCTTAACCAATCTCACTAAAAATGACCAAACGCGACTATTACGAAATACTTGGTGTTTCAAAAGGAGCATCTGCTGATGAAATTAAAAAAGCTTACCGCAAACTAGCTTTACAATATCATCCCGATCGAAATCCGGGAAACAAAGAGGCGGAAGAAAAATTTAAAGAAGCTGCTGAAGCTTATGATGTGTTGTGCAACGAAGAGAAACGGGCACGTTACGATCGTTTTGGACATCAGGGCATGGGTGGCGGTTTCGGTGGCGGCGGTTATGGCGGTGGCATGAACATGGATGATATCTTCTCTCAGTTTGGCGATATCTTCGGTGACGGTTCACCATTTGATGGTTTTTTTGGAAATGGAAGACGCAAAAGCGACAGAGGTCGTGGGCAACGTGGCAGCAATTTGCGAGTAAAAGTAAAATTAGATCTGGAAGAAATTGCCAATGGCGTTCAAAAGAAAATAAAAGTAAAAAAACACGTTACATGTGATACTTGCCATGGCATAGGAGCAAAAGATAATAACTCCTATCAGACTTGCGGCACATGCAATGGCAGTGGAGCGGTACGCAAAGTAACACAAACTTTCCTTGGGCAAATGGCAACCACTACAACTTGTCCTACTTGTGAAGGCGAAGGAAAAGTAATTACTAATAAATGCACGAAATGCCGGGGAGAAGGCAGAATTTATGGAGAAGAAGTAGTTACGATAGATATTCCGGCCGGCGTAAGTGAAGGCATACAACTTTCTATGAGTGGCAAAGGAAATGCGGGAGTACGCGGAGGATATGCCGGAGATTTACTGATAAATATAGAAGAAAATCCACATCCGCACCTGCGAAGAGAAGAAAACAATGTGCTTTACACCCTAGTTTTGAACTTTGCAGATGTGGCATTAGGTACACAAGTAGAAGTACCCACTATTGGAGGAAACGCAAAAATAAAAATACCAAAAGGCACGCAAAGCGGCAAGCTGTTCAGGTTGCAGGGCAAAGGTCTTCCTAGTATTCAGGGATATGGTAAAGGCGACCAAATAGTAGAAGTACAAGTATTTACCCCTCAAGACTTAAGCCATGAAGACGTGGAATTATTAGAGAAAATGAAATCAGCGAAAGCCTTTAATCCGGATGCCAAAGTAAAAAGCAAAGGTTTTTTTGACAAACTATTTCACTAATCAGGATACTATATAATTAGCATCTTAAGCCGAAGCACATGACTAAAGAGCTTTTCGCATGCAATAGCATTTTCACAGATTTACTTTAACTACCATCTTATTTTGGTATGGTAATTGATTACTTTTGTGAAAAAGAAATCAATTATGCGAAAAATTTTATTTTTATTAGCGATTACAAGTCTTACGCTTTTGGGCAATCTTTCATCAATTCTTGCTCAAACAGTCTATACAACTGCAACACTAACCCCTGAGTACAAGGCTATTATCAGCAAAGTAACTACAGAATGCAACCTCACAGATGTACAAAATCAGAAGTTTACAGCTGATTATGTAAACTTGGTTAATGCTTTTAATGCTAATGCTGTGAAATTTGCCGGAAATAAAGGGCAGATGGATATTGCCAACAATGGAGCACTTTTAAATGCAGGAACCAAATTCAGAACATATCTGAATAATGCCCAATTTACCAAATTAACAAACATGATAAAGGCTGGTCAGCTGATGCCACCTAACACCTCTACAGTTACAGTTCCGGTTACAATTACCCCACCAACAGCTAACACACAGACAGCTACTGTGCCTACCCCTCCGGTTGCTCAAAGCACGACCAGCAATGTAACGCAGTTATTCAGAGAAGTTTCCGGTTTCATGAAAGTAAGCGAACCGGTTTCACAAGCCGTTATTCCAATTTTAACAGAATTCGACACCAAAGCAACAGCTATCAAAACAGCAAATGTAAATAATCCTGCTGCTACAAAAAACGGAATGGATGCTTTAGGTAAAGAATATATCGTAAAACTAAAAACAGCAGGGATGACTGATGAACAGCTTAAACAATTGCTTGGTGCAATTGTATTACAGGAAAATATTCTATCCGGTAAAAATTTATCTCCACAGCAGCAACAGCTATTAAATGAAATCCGCACAAAATACAATTTGAACGATGCACAAACCATGACCGTTGTATTAGTTTTAGTGGAAGGAAAATTGCGTGGAGATGCAATTAAAAAAACTGCTCAAAGCAATAAACAGCTGGCACAGCAACAAACAGTACAACTTATGGCAGACCTTGACAATAAATTAAAAACAGGATTAACACCTGCACAATATACAGCCATCAAAAGCGATATGGAAAAATTGCTTAAAGGGGGTAAATAAGTTCTGGAAAATAATTATCACTACGGAA
>CAZPBT010000134.1:1963-8376 GCA_964584555.1 uncultured Chitinophagales bacterium | reverse complement strand
GCGTTTTGAAAAGTACAGCATTCGGCATAAAAATATGAAATGGGAAACGATCGAAATCAAACTGAAAGCCCAACCTGATAAATTAAATATCCTCTATTTAATGGAAGATACCGGTGGTGAACCTGATGTGGTGGCCTACGACAAAAATACTGACCAATATACTTTCGTTGACTGTTCGGAAGAAAGCCCTAAAGGCAGAAGAAGCCTTTGCTATGACCATAAAGCACTGGAAGCGAGAAAGGAACAGAAGCCCCAAAACAGTGCACTGCAAATGGCAGCAGAAATTGGTATTGAACTTTTATCGGAAGCACAGTACAGAGCATTACAGCAGCTGGGGCAGTTCGACACGAAGACATCAAGCTGGATAGCCACACCCGAAAGTATCAGAGTGCTTGGTGGCGCTGTTTTTGCCGACAGAAGATACGGGCAAGTTTTTATCTATCACAACAGCGCCGAATCCTACTATGCAGCAAGAGGATTTCGCGGATGTTTGATTGTATAGACTTGAGAAATGAGTTTAGAAAATGCCAAAATCGTCATTGCTTTAACAAAGACGAATAAAATAAAATTGAAAGTAGTATTAACGAATAAAAATTGTGTATATTTGGGAGTTAAGTGCTATTTGGTTTAGCAATAAACATTTAACTGAATAGCACAATTAATTTTAGAATTAATATCTAAATCTACCTACAACAAAATTGGGAATAATTTTGAATTTAGTTACAAGGATAATTATAAATTAATCAATGGAATTGAATACAGAGATAGTAGTAATAACTTAATTAAAGGTGAATATCAAACAAGATTATTAATAAACAATTTCACATATACGAGTTTGGAAGATTATGAATATAGTAGTGACAATCTTTTAGTTAGGAAAACTGAATATTTCAATAGTGACACGACAATATTGACTTATAAATATTTAAAGTAATACAGCACTAAAAAAAAATTGGCACTAGTTGTGATACATTTGGTAATTCAAGTTTCGTGTAGTATATTTAATTTGTAAATAAGTGTTGGTTGGTGCTATACATGCACAACCATCGCCAATTTTCAGCGTTATGCGTCATGCATGGAACAGTGATAACAAAATAAACAACAAGAAATGAACTTTAGTAAAACCATCTTTTTTATTATTCTGACTATTATTTGTTCAACTTTCGCACGCGGGCAAAATTCTGAATTCAAAAAATATAGTTACAATCACAACGACAATTATTCTATCCTTAATTTCTCACTTGATATACCAAGCAATTGGTCAATTAACGAAGAAACTGTTGATGGAACAGGATATTTCTTAATTTGTAAGCCTATAAACGACAGTGAAGTTGTAAAATATTCTGACTGCTTTGAAGGGATTGCATTTAGAATAAAGTCTATGTCGTGTAACCTTGATGCCGCATTATTGCGCATGGGTCTTGAAAAACAAAGTGATTTAGCTACTTCAGAAATCTATATGACCACTTTTGAAGGGAAAATTAAAATTCTAATTACAAAATCCTTTACAGGTGAAAAATACAAAGGAATTTACTATACAATCAATAATGATATAATTTGTAAAGACAATAAACTACACAAAGTAAACGGACAATATCAGTATATTTATTTTTCAGATGGAAAGCAAACAATATGTATTATTACAAATGGCAAAAGTTTAGAAGAAAATGTTTTCAGAAGAATTATAGAAAGTTTTGTCATCAGTTGAAATAATAATAAAAGACATGAACGCATAACATAAAATTGGCACTAGTTGTGATACATTTGGTAATTCAAGTTTCGTGTAGTATATTTAATTTGTAAATAAGTGTAGTTGATGCTAAACATTATATAAGCATCGCAAATTTACAACTGTTTGCTACAAATCTATAGAATCAAACTTCAACAAATGACTGAACAAGAAAAAATAGATATTTTTAGACAATTCACTGACTTCAACGACAGTGAACTGAAAATAATTATGCCTTATTTTGAACCTAAAAAATTCAGAAAAAAAACGACTCTTTTAGAAATAGGAAATGTATCAAACGAAGTTTTTTATTTAATCAAAGGGTGCATACGACTTTATTGCGAAAAAGACGGAGAAGAACTTTCTACTTACTTTTTTACCGAAAATATGTTTGCAGGTTCGTATGACAGTTTCCTTTCACGAAAACCAAGTAAAGTTGCCATTGAAACGCTGGAAGAATGCGAAGTATTAGTGCTGTCACATAAAGGACAAGAAAAATTGTATGACATATTTCCAAAGATGAACGAGTTTACAAGAAAAGCAATTGAACAAAGATTTGTATTACTGCACGACTTGTTTATTTCATATCTATTGAACAGTCCAGAAGAGCGATATTTAATGCTACTCAAAGACAGACCGGAACTGCTTCAACGCATTCCGCAACATCAAATAGCATCATTTCTTGGCATTACAAGAGTTTCATTGAGCCGAATAAGAAATCGTTTGGCTAAAAAATAGTTGTAACGTATTAAAAACTTACACTTCAAACTTTTGACCATAATCATTCATTGCCTGCATAATTGGTAATAGCTTTTTACCTTCTTTTGTAAGACTATATTCTACTTTTGGTGGAACCACTTCAAATACTTTACGATTAACAACACCTTGTTCTTCCAATTCTTTCAAAACTTGAGATAACATTTTATCATTAATGGTAACAAGAACTTTTTTCAATTCACTAAATCTCATTTTATCTTCTCTTAAATTCCAAATAACAATCCCTTTCCATCGGCCACCAACAATTTGAAGTGTCAAATCAACGGGGCAGTAATAAAAAGTTCCATTTAGTTTATATCTTTTCATCTTATCACATTTGTTACAAAAGTAAGATTTAATACATTTGCTTACCAAAAAGGTAGCACTTTCATTTTGGTAAGTATATTAAAATTGAAAAGAAGATATTCTAATTTTGCTTTCAAATTTAAAAAGTAAATAATATGAATGTAGCAAAATTTATCATTACAGACGAGAATAAATCTGAAACTGCACAAACTGCCTACGCAGTTTCAAAAGCCATTTTAGAAGGCAATTGGGAAAAATTAGACACCTTGTTAGACGCTAATTTTACCTATACAGGTGATGGCTATCATTTTACCAAGGATGAATATTTCGGATTTATGCAAGATATGAGAGCAGCCTTTTCAAACTTTGAAATGACGCTTGATAAAACGATTGTAGAAGATGATTTCGCATCTATACGATTTACTTCTAAAGTTATTAATACAAGTAGCTTTATGGGGTCGCCGGCAAATCAAAAGAATTTGAATATTACAGGTATTTTTCAACGCAAAGTAGCAAACGGAAAGGTAATGCAAGAATGGCAAACGACAGACCTTTTAGGAACTATTAGTCAAATTGGTTTTGGTGCAACACTTGGATATGCAATTTTTGTTACAGGCTTTAAGGTAAAACAAAAGCCATTAAAACGTAAACCAAATGATTTTTTACATATCAATGGTAAAGTATCGAATTTTGATATATTGGATGCCGAAGCAAAAAATAAGTATTTAAAGGAATATATAAAGTCTATTTAGTTTGCAATAGACACCTCGAATTTTGTATCTTTTGTTATCGTTTTAAACTATTTCAGCATTGCAACTTTGCAGAAATAATTTAAAAT
Organism: uncultured Chitinophagales bacterium; assembly: GCA_964584555.1. GTDB lineage: Bacteria > Bacteroidota > Bacteroidia > Chitinophagales > JADIYW01 > JADJSS01. The sequence continues at coordinate 4,747 of CAZPBT010000134.1, read as the reverse complement.
TTAAGAGAATGAACAAAATAGTTAAAAAAATTCTTATTGGAGTTGGAATACTCGTTGGTATTGTAGCCATTTTTGTTGGATATTTCTATTACAAGTTTAGTTCCGAAACAGGGAAAATGACACCTGTTCCAACAGGACAAATTTCTGAACACGGTTACGCTATTAAAGACGAATTTGTAAATATGTATCTTATCAAAGACAGTTTAGGATACATTGCCATTGACGCAGGAAAGGATATAAAAGTAATTGAAACTGAAATGCAAAAACTCAACATTAATCCTGATGAAGTTATTGCAGTTTTTTTAACGCATTCAGATATGGACCACGTTGCAGGAATTCCATTATTCAAAAATGCCAAATTATATATGGCAAAAAACGAAGTGAAAATGTTGAATGGTGAAAAACAAAAAATCCCAGGTTACAACAACAGTATTAGCAGAAGCGACTATATACTTTTGGACGACCAACAAAATGTAGAAATTGGTAAACATAAAATTCATTGCATACTTACAGAAGGGCATACTAGTGGCTCTATGTGTTATCAAGTAAACGAAAAGAATTTATTTACCGGCGATATTTTGAGCCTTCATAACGGAAAATTAGGCGGTTCTGTTGCTTTTTTCGATTTAGACCATGATATGACCATGAATTCTATTTCAAAAATAACCAACATTCCAAACGTAGAAGTTATCTTGACTTCACATTGGGGCGTTTCAAAAGACTACAAAAACGCTGTAAAAGATTGGAAAGAATAAGCAAGACAGGCAGCAGTTAACAATTTTAGAAAAAAGAGGGCAAACCTACAAAATTCATTACTAGCAATTCTAAAGTACATTTTTTGATATGTCATTAAACATATTTAAATTTTACATCTTCGTTACATCCTGTTTGTCGTACAATTCCCAATCACCAAGGAAAAACTAACCCTTTTGTTGCTTTATTCCCCATTTTGCCATTGCTTCAAGAATTGGAAAAATTTCCTTACCTCTTTTAGTTATAGTATATTCAACTCTAGGAGGAACTTCTGCAAATACTTTTCTTGAAATTAATTTATCGTCTTCTAATTCTCTTAATTGTGCGGTTAGCATTTGTTTGCTTATTGTGGGAATACTGCGTTGCATTAATCCAAAACGATTTACACCCATTTGTATTCGAGTAAGAATGATAGGCTTCCATTTACCTCCTATTATTTTCAAAGTATATGATACAGGACAGGCTTGAAAATATTTTTCAAATTCTTCTTTGCTCAAGTCCATTATTTCTTCAATAGTCTGTTTTTTCATACTATGACATTTATTTATAACTACTTGCAAATGTAGAACTATAAGTAGACATTTGCAATTCAAATTTAAAAAAGATAAAAAATGAGTAATTTAAAATTAGTAGTAGAAACTTTCTACAACAAATGTTTGACTGTAAATAAAGAAACAAACACCAACGAAGTATTAGAAACACTTTTAGCAGAGGATTTCAAATCTAAAAATGCTGCAGGCGAAAAACCCAAACATGCTTTAATAGCACAAATTGCAATGTTTTGGAAAATAATGCCAGATATGAAATGGGAAATTCAAGAAACTATTGAGCAAGGAAATCAGATTGTGGTACGTTCACTTTTCAGTGCTTCACCTATCGGCAATTTTAAAGGTGTAGCATGTGACGGAACTAAAAAATTTCAAACGATGGCAATAGATATTCACACCATAGAAAACGGGCAAATCAAACAAGTATATCATTGCGAAGAATGGGAAACTGCGATTGAGCAATTACAAAACAAATAAAATGAACAAAAAAATAACAGTAATTGGAGCAACAGGAATGATAGGCATTCCTGTTACAAAAGAATTAATTAAAGCAGGCTTTGAGGTTACAGCATTAGTAAGGAATACTGAAAAAGCAAAACAACTATTTCCACAAGGTGTAAATTTTGTGAAAGGAGATATTGAAAATATTTCTTCCATTACAGAGGCAATTAAAAATGCCGATGGCGTATATATCAATATTTCTACACGAGCCACAGATAAAGAAAGCCAGTTTAATCCCGAAATGCAAGGAATGGATAATATTCTTTCGGCTTTAAAAAATTCCAGTGTGAAACAAGTGGCTTATTTGTCTTCTTTTTTAGCAAGAAATTATAATGGAAATTGGTGGGTGATGAATGCCAAAAAACAAGGCATATCAAAAATTAAAAACTGTGGCATTCCCTACACTATTTTTTATCCTTCCAACTTTATGGAAAATTTTGCTTCCGAAGGAATGAAAAGAGGCAATAAAGTAAATTTTATAAAATCAAGTGTCAATAACAAAGCTTGGTGGATAGCAGGAGAAGATTTTGGGAGACAAGTTGCTAGTTCGTTCAAAAATGAAAAGGCATTAAATACCGAGTATGCTGTGCAAGGGCCAGAGCCATTGACTATGCAGGAAGCTGCTACAAAATATGCTTTATCTTATAAAAAGGAGAAATTAGGTGTAGGCTCAATGCCTTATGGGTTACTGAAATTTTTGGGAATATTTATGCCACAAATGAAATTCGTATCTAATTTGATGAACGTGATGCTTCATAATGTAGAAACTTTTGAATCGCAAAGAACATGGGACGAATTGGGAAAGCCAATTTTATCAATAAATGATTTCGCGAAAAATGGATAATCAACAAAAAACAGCTTTAATAACAGGTGCAACTGATGGTATTGGAAAAGCATTGGCTTTTAAATTGGCAAAAGAAAATTATGAGGTTGTCATTATAGGTAGAAATCCTGATAAAGTTAAAGCAACTGTTAATGAGCT
>CAZPBT010000134.1:0-1863 GCA_964584555.1 uncultured Chitinophagales bacterium | reverse complement strand
GCACCCATTGACTTTGATGATATTACTATTAAAAAAGATTTTACTGGAAGAAAAGGTTTGACAAGATGGCAATGGGCAATAAACTTATTTATCCAGGATTATAACAAAAAAAATAAAGTGCCTATAAATTTTTATATGCCAGGTTTAGTAAAAACCAAAATATTAAAAAATGAGCCTCAACCGATGCGATTATTGGTTCAAATTATGAATGTTATAATGGGCATAACACCTGAAAAGGCAGCTGAAAATATGTATCAAGTTATTGAACAAATTACGTTGGCTAATAAAAGAAATACAACATTTTCATACGCCAAAGAAAGGAAACCATTAAAAATAAAAACACAAAAAGGCGACACCGAAAAATTATTGGCAGTTACTGAATCACTATTAAGCAAGTATTAAAAGAAAATATGCATAATATGGGTCGCCGTTCCACCCAAGCAGAAAGGTGCGCAACTTCATTTTTTTCATGTTCATTTTTTTCATATTTATTTTATACAAAATAACACTCACCCCTATTGCCATTTATAAAACAAATACTTACCTTTAAATTAAGGAATTTGCGAATAACAGAGGTTTTTTCACGACTTGTCCCGTCAAAGCAGGAAACTGCCGTTATGCCCAATTTTAGGACGACACCTAAACCGACAACGATTTGACAAAAGAACTTTACATATTTAGTGGACTTGGAGCAGATGAAAGAGTTTTTCAACGACTTGACTTTTCTGGTTTCTCGACAACTTTTATAAAATGGATTGTTCCGCAAGACAAAGAAACAATTGAAAATTATGCAAAACGACTTCTTGACCAAATCACTACAACTAAACCAACTCTTATAGGACTTTCATTCGGTGGAATTATGGCAATTGAAGTAGCTAAACAAATTGATACCGAAAATGTAATATTAATTGCTTCTGCCAAGACAAAAAATGAGATTCCATTTTACTATCGTTTCGCTGGACAACTTAGACTGCATAAACTTTTACCGACAAGACTTTTGAAAAATTCAAATTTCATCACAAACTGGATTTTCGGGACAAGTTCAATGTTTGACAAACAACTTTTAAGACAAATTCTTTTAGACACGGACCCAATTTTTTTGAAGTGGGCAATTGACAAAGTTGCAAGATGGACAAACCAAACTCAGACAAAAAATATATTTCATATTCACGGAACAAGCGACAGAATATTACCATTGCGTTTTGTAAAATGTAACACAAAAATTAAAAATGGCGGACACTTAATGACACTCAATAAAGCAGACGAACTAAACAACATTTTAAGACAGCAATTATGATATTATTACAAGCAATGATGGCTTTGCCTTTTGCATTAATAGTTTTACTTGTATTACTTTTCGTTTTGACATTTGTCTTGGTGATACTATTTAATTTCATTCAACCTATGCTTTTTCCAAATAATCCAAAAGAAATTGCTTGGTACTGGATAATAATTTTACCAATTCTTATAATGACCCTTTTAATAGTTTACTTAATGACACATGATGAAATATTTAGATACACATAACAGAAAAACTGGGCATAACAACTAAGCTTTCGTTGCGTCCGCAGGACAGCCTGTCCCGTTTATAACGGGAAACAATAATCTCGCCTGAGGCGAGAGAACGAAACCTCATGTAGTGTTGCTTGCATACTGTATTTTTCTATTATGGAGTTGTCGTCAGGTGTGTATTGTTTTACTACATGTAGTTTCTTGATTTTCATTTTAATGTAGACACAAAAATATAGTACAAATATATTATATTTATTAATAATGATATAAAATCCAACAACTAATCATCGCAGTTTTAACACTGAACGCACAAATTTGTTTTATTCCAATACAGTTTGAATTTCATCTAAT
>CAZPBT010000133.1:0-8384 GCA_964584555.1 uncultured Chitinophagales bacterium | reverse complement strand
TCACCTACAATTTTATATGTGTATTGCTTCAGTTCCCCACGATATTCTGTATAGGCAATATTCATGGCTTCGCCCACTCTGTTGGTCAGGTATTTTACTATAATATCCTCTTTAGGTTTGATTACATTTGTAACTATCTTATCAAACACAGGCGAACCCTTTTGCACTTCTTCTTGTGCCATTGTAATCATCTTAACGATAACAGCATCACTCACCTCTTCCACCATTATATCTGATACAAATTTCGTTTTTTTAAAGACAAATGTCTTGGTAACATCAAATGCACCTAATCGCTGCAGGCGGAAAACCAACCCGAACAAACGAAGAAAACTGAATATACTGAATGCCTGATTAATGGGGATGCACATTATTACATCATACCAATGTACGAAAGGATAAAACCACCATTTCGCATATTTTCTACGGTAAATACTTCTTGCCCATCTGAAAAGCAATTCGGAAACATATATGGCAACAAAGATTAAGTCATACTTTAGGACATTTGGATAAATATATTGTGCATACCAACTGTAAAAGGAAGGCAAAAGGGTATGTATCGTCTGGGCAAAAAAGTGAAACTGAAATAAATAGCCAAAAAGTAAATAAAAAAGATTGATGATGATGATAATCAGGATAGTTAAATCCATCCAAAACAAATGCGAGGCATCTGAATTGCGCAGCTTTTCGACATCAATTTTCAGCATTTTCCCGAGCTTAGTCATATTATCTTACTTTTTTAGTGAAGATAAGCATAAATTAAATGCCATGATGAATTGGGCTGATAAACTACAATTGCTGTTTGTGAGGTAAAAGAATTTTTATTAAAGCCAAAAGCAACAATATACACGCAATACCCAATAAGCCAAACTTGAACCTGCTGCTTTTATCGGAATGCTGTTCATTCTGAGGTTCGCTTGCATTTACCCAGGCAATAAAACAATCAGCCACCAACCATTGTCCGAATAAGTATTTTTTATCATTTTGGTTTTGAATTGCCATACCAAAAGCCTCTAGGCTGTTGCGCAATGTCTCAGCAATAGAAGGCTCATTGTACAATGCAAATGTTTTTGCCCCTACTACTGAGGCAGAACCTCCTATATCCCAAATTACAGGACCGGAATCTATATCCCCCTTTCCATTAATACCAATTTTATGTTCTCTTACACCGTAAAGACCTAATCTTTTATCCAGAAAATGTGTCTTGTATTTTGCAAACTGTTCTTTAGCAAAAGCAGAATCAATCTCCAAAAGAAAAATAAGCAGCAAACTTTGTGAAGAGCCTTTAGCTTGTTCTGTTATATGACCTGTTATATAATCTGTCTTGTGCGGAATTAAGCCATCTTTATCTAAATTAGATTTCAGCTTTTGTATATATTCAGACAAGAAGGAAGTATATTTTGCAGGATAAATTTTATCGTGCATGGCAAGGGATGCCACCGCAACGATATTATCACAAGGCCAGCTCAAACCGACATAAGAAGCTAAAAATGTCTGATTGTTCTGTTCATAAGCATTCACTATACTGTCACACTGTTGTTCATAACGAAGACTATCGGCATAACTGTTTTGTATTGCCAGTTTTTTAGCCAAAAGATAGTTTGTCCACCCTGCATAAAAAATACCATATTGAGGGCTTAGTTGTTTTGGAAATACTGACTTTCCTTTTGGAGAAGACAGTGCAGATGTGGCTTTGTTTATCTCATTTATGCCCATTTTCCGCATCTCCTTATCTTTTGTTTTCTGCAGAAAATCACACCATGTTAATCCATATAAGACATTCGAGAAAAAATAGCCTTCGGGATAAAATTGCTGCATTTTTTCTGCACCCTCTTGCTCAAGTTTTTGCCCTATAAAATGAAGCTGTTTTTGCACTTCGGAATTTACCCCATTTTTCCATACTGTCTTTTGAGCCATTTTAGTATTCAGGTAAATGACATAAAAAATACTTATTACGCACAAGAAAATGATGATTAGTCTAAGCCCTTTTAGCATGAATTAAAATTAGAAAATCCTGTTCTTTACAAATACTAAGAATGGTTATTAGAAGGATTGCTTTTCTTAAATAATTATAATTAAAAGCTAAGATTAAATAATGACATTCAACAGTTTACAAAAAAATCACACTAGGCTAAGCAGCATTATACAAAGAATGAATGCTAAAACTTGTGTTTTATCTTGTTATTTCCTGCAAATTTGAACCCATTGTTAATGGCGAAAGTGGGATTGATAAGGCTGACTATCATCTTCTCGTACCATGCATATCCGTTGCGGCTCATGCGTATGGTGCTGTAATGGAATAATTCACCTAATAAAATCCCGGCACCGGGTGTAACAATTAAATCTTGAATACTGGGCTGCTCGAAGCCTGCTTCTATGGTATACTCCCAAAGCCACACACTGCCTGCACAGAAAAGTGCAGATTGCCACACATTAGCACCTTGCGAGCGGAGTGCGTTATAATAGATTGTACCTTGATAGGGATGCCCAAGATAATTGATATACCATTTATCATGATCGATGACCGGTGGGCCTGTATATGCACTCTTTAGCTGGTTTTTATAATTGGCTTTATTCCATTTGCTTATATCTTCGGGCATTGCTAAAAGCAATCCGGTAATCATTGAATTATATCCGAACGTGAAAACAAGGCCACGACCTAATTTTCTGCCAAATTTTGTTTCCTCATTTCTTAGCCGGCATCCTTTTTTGCATAAAGTATCTGCATGTGGAGGATAAAAAACAAACTTTCGTTTTACTGTGCTGTCAATTGCACTGTCTCTATTGATAACTACAGTATCTACAGTAAGAACAGTATCTGCTGTTTGTGATTTGACATTAATAAAGTCGGCACACAATATAAAACAGACTAAAATAAATCTGTATGACATCACTATATCCCTCACCAAAAAACATACCATTTGTCCATTTTAGCGACTATCGTTTTATTTTCAAATAAACCGGACAATGGTCGGAGTGTTTGACATCCTGAAAAATTTTTGCATCGAGTAATTGGTTCTTAAGCGCATTGGTAACGACATTGTAATCAATACGCCAGCCTTTGTTATTGTTGCGGGCATTTGCCCTGAAACTCCACCAGGAATACTCATGTTTTATCTCTGCATTAAAATGACGAAATGTATCAATAAAGCCGGAATCGAAATATTTAGACATCCAGGCTCTTTCTTCAGGCAAAAACCCGGAGCTGTTTTTATTGCCAACCGGGTCATGTATATCTATTGCCTGATGGCAGATATTATAATCGCCGCTGATAATTATTTTCGGTCTGTTTTGCTTGAGCTCGTGAATGTAAGTAAAAAAATCATCCAGATAATTCATTTTTACGCTCTGTCGTTCCTCTCCACTGCTGCCCGAAGGGAAATAGGAATTGATAATAGTAATATCTCCAATATCCATCCGAATGAGCCGACCTTCGTCGTCGTATTTTTTTATACCGATACCATTGTTTATAAAATCGGGTTTTAGTTTAGTAAGTATAGCCACGCCACTATACCCTTTCTTTTGAGCCGAATGTAAATAGACATGATAGCCCAACTCTTCAAAGAGCTCTTTTGGTATATCATACTCATGTGCTTTTGTTTCCTGAAACAGATATAAATCGTAGTTGGTTAGTTTTATCCAATTTGCCAAGCCTTTAGAAACAGCTGAGCGGATACCATTCAGATTATAAGATATCAGTTCTAATGTATTTTCCATGCTGTAAAAATATAAATTTGGTATTGCTTTTGATGAACAACCTCTGGATATAAAAATTCAACGTATTATAAGTATTTTCACTACCGAATGAAGTTGCCGAAAATAACATTCCTTTTTGTGCTGTTAATAAGTGCATCTGCATTATTTGCACAGACTTTTATAGAGGGCAAGGTAGTAGATAAAGCAACTAAAGCACCTATCAGTTATGCCAATATTTACATAAAAGGCTCTACTATAGGTACTACAACAGACGATACCGGCTATTTTCAGCTAAAGCTTACTACCTATTACGATTCACTGACGGCTGCGTTTTTAGGTTATAGAGAAAAAAGTGCACCCATCTTAAAAAAGTCACATCAGGTTATAGTTTTTGAGCTGGGAGAAGACGAAAACATGCTTGCAGAAGCTGTAATTTATGCCTCATCTGAAAGTTTTGAAGATTATCTGATTAGAAATATCCTGTCGCACAAAGATGCAAATGACAAAAAAAAGCTGGACAACTATAGCTATAAAAGCTATAACAAAATTGAACTGGATATAAAGAATTTTGGCGATAAACTTACTGAACGCAAGATACTGAAGCCGTTTAGTTTTATTTTCAATAATATTGACAGCACCTCAGAAGATGAGCCTTTTTTGCCTATGATGTTGTCTGAAACATTGTCTGAGTTTTATTATACCAACAAACTTCACAAAAAGAGAGAGATTATAACGGCATCAAAAGTATCGGGAGTTGAAGATGCCAGCTTTTCAGAATTCTTAGGTGCCACTTATCAGGACTTAGATATCTACGACAACCAATACAATATCATTCAGAAACAATTTATCAGCCCGATAGCCAACAGCTGCAAAACATTTTACAAGTATAAAGTAATTGACACCTTGGTATTAGACAATGTAGTACATTATAAGATGATGTTTGAACCCAAAACCAAAGGCGATTATACTTTTTACGGCAGCATGATTGTTTCAGAAAATAATTTTGCCATCAAAGATATGCAGCTTCGCATGGCGCCACATGTCAATATCAATTTTATTAAACGCATAGAACTCAACCAGAAATTTGATTTTGTCGACAATAAATTCTGGATGATAACCGATGATAATCTGCTGATAGAATTTCGTCCGTTGGAGAAAAAGCCTGCAATTGTTGCCCGAAGAAATACAATTTATAAAGACTTCAGAATCAATCAAGCCTATAATGACTCGGTTATCAATAAGCTCAAAGAAGAGGTTACGCTTGATGAAAACACGATAAAAAAAGATGCGGCATTTTGGGATACTTCGCGCTATATCAACCTGAGCAAAAACGAGGCAGCTGTATATCATATGATTGACACACTGAAAACGATAAAAGCTTATAAGGCCTACAGCGATATTATTCAGTTGTTGCTCACCGGCTATTATGATGTGGGGCCGGTTGAGCTGGGACCAATACTTAATGTAGTCAGCAATAACAAGCTGGAGGGCTGGCGGTTTCGCATGGGCATCCAAACTTCAGAGAGCCTGGTAAAATGGATGCAAGCCGGCACTTATCTGGCTTATGCCATAAAAGATAAGCGATTTAAGTACGGGGCATTTGCAGATTTCCTGATAGATAAATTTCCCAGACAAACAATAGGCGCAAGTTATATTGATGATGTAGGGGCCACGAGTCGCACAACTGATTTGCTTTCTGAAGATAATTTTCTGAATGTGGTTATCAGGCGAAAAAAAGCACCGTATATGGTGATGTATATGAAAACTGCAAAACTCAACTATACGATAGAATATAAACAAGGCATGAGTTTGTCATTCAGTATGCAAAATCGCAGACTCGATCAGGGTACTATTCCATTTAATTATGTACACAACTATACCAAACAAGGCGTTGCCTACTCCGATACGATTAATCATATTAATCAAACAGAATTTGTCCTTCGTGCTCGTTGGGGTTTTGGTGAAAAGTTTATCAACAAAAACTCTCTTTTCAGAAGCTCACTTAATGCAGGAAATATTCCGGTTCTGCAATTTGAGTATGTTGCCGGTATACCGTCGGTTTTCAAAAGTCAGTTTACCTATCACAAACTTACAATAGCATTTTCGGATATAATTAAAGTAAATACTGTCGGACGGTTTGAAATGAGATTCCAAGCCGGCAAAGTTTTTGGCAAAGTGCCATTTTTATTGTCAGAAGTACATTTGGGAAATGACACATATATCTACACCAATACGGCTTTCAACCTGATGAATCCGTATGAATTTTACAGCGACCAATACCTTCAATGGAACTTTATACACCATTTTGATGGTTTCTTCTTAAACCGGATACCGGGAATACGTAAATTGAAGTTGAGAGAAGTGATACAGACTCGTGGCGTTTGGGGTAGCGTATCGCAAAAAAATACGGAATTAAATGCCGCCAACTCGTTCATCCATCCCATAGGCAAAGTGCCTTATATTGAGGTGGGTTTTGGATTGGAAAATATTCTGAAATTTTTGCGATGGGATGTGATGTGGAGGGTTACTCACCGAGATAATAGCAACGCACCCAAATGGCTGATGACTGTCGGGTTTAATTTTAACTTTTAATTATTCGGAAATAACAACGCATATTTTATAATTTTACAAAAACAAACAACAAGACGTGTTCGCTAAAGATTGCATTGATACCTCCATACCTTATCTGAAACCTACAGATACCGCAGGTTTTGCATTAGACATGATGAGTGAGAATAAGACAATGGTTTTGCCCGTAGTTAAAAACCATGTCCTGTTGGGCATAGTGGATGAAAATAATTTGCTGGAGGTGGATGATAATATTTTGATTGAGCATTTTATCAGCTCAGAAGAATCTCCGATTCATTTTGCAGAAGGCTTACATATTTTTGATGTGCTCAAAAAATGTGCACAATGGAATAATTATTTCATTCCTGTGCTGAATAATCACAAACATTATATGGGCATGACTTCGCCCAAACATATTTTGACAGCATACACACAATATTCTGCACTTAATAATCCCGGTGGTATTATAGAATTGCAAATGGATGCCAAAGATTATTCGCTCACAGAAATATCTAAGATTGTAGAGTCAAACAATGCTATGATTTTACACAGCATGATTTCTACACAAAAAGAAAGCTCACAAATTATAGTTGCGATAAAAATCAACAAAAGTGATTTGCAAGATATTCAGGCTACTTTTGAACGATTCGGATATACCGTGGTTTCCGTATTGCATCATTCAGAATATGAAATGCAATTAAAAGAAAGACTCGATAGCCTTATGCGTTTTCTGGAAGTTTAGTGCTGTTTAATTTTGCTAACAAACTACTGCTTATTTCCGTTATTACTATTGCCACACAAATAAACAACATAGGGAAATAAGTGTAAGTATAACGCACTTCAAAATTCTTATTGACATACATAATAATGAAGAAAGTTGAAGATGCATAAAGTAAGGTGATCCAAAATATGTCTTTGTATTTCTTGTAAAGAATTAAAAGTAACGGCAGTGATATATAGCATATAATATTAAATATATATAAATATAATTTCAAAAAGTAAAGTAAGGGATTGCTCTCATAATTTTGAAGAAATGCCAAAGTGCTGGAATTGCTTTGAAAAATAAGGCTTTTGGCATATTGTAATGGTACTAAAACATAATGATAAAAAGGTGCTTGTTTAATATAGTTTGTTTTGAGCTGTTTGAAATTTGAAATACTCTTTGTTTCTAATTGCTTTAGTGTGTCATTACGAACATGGTTTATTTTGCCAAAGTAGTATTCATATAGCGAAAGATAAGCTTCTCTTACCTCTTGTTGATTGTTTCCTTTCCATGCCGCCGCTGGAATTTTTTGTAGTAAGGAGTCTGTAAATTTGTATTTATCAGTTTCTGGTTGATAGATTATCGTATGGATACAGGCATTGCTGATAATTTCTGAAGAATAATCACCCGGATTCATCCAAGAGGCTATCCAGTATTTCAGGTGCATATTAGGCATGCCATAGTCCATTTGATCTCCATAGTATTTTTCCAATAAGATGATATCACCGTTTGTTTTCTTATAATTATGTATCATCCAGGGTAAGAAAAACAGAGCACTGCCCAAAACAAACGCAAGGCCATTATAAAGTATCTTCTTTAACGATTGTTTTGAATAATAGATCAGCAAAAAGAGTACAGAAAATATGACAAAAATTGAATTCGGCCGAGTTAAAACCAAAATTGAAAACATAATGCCGGAACAAAGCCAGTTTTTTATGGTATTATTTTGTTTGGTACGAGATAAAAAATAGAGAAAAATACAATTTAATGCGGGGCTTACAGCTTCTGTTATCGTATAAGATAAATAAGTAATAAACGGCAAAAATGTGGCATAAATCAAATAGGTAAGCAAGGCTATCTTTTTATTGCCAGTAAAACGGAAAGTGGCAATATACAATAATACCGCAGAGCATGCATACAAGAGCATTTGGGTAATTTTTATTGCCTTAAAACTTCCCGCTTCGCCAAACACAACATAATGCAATCCATAAAACATAGGATACAGAGGCGTTCTTCTTACAGCATTCAAACGAGAGGTAGTGTCATACGTAAATTCTCCTGTTTTCAGATAATTTTTGATATGATTGATGTACCAGTAATTGTCAATGCTGTTAATTGTTTGATTGTGAACGAGGCTAAA
>CAZPBT010000132.1:0-8401 GCA_964584555.1 uncultured Chitinophagales bacterium | reverse complement strand
TTACCTTTGCACAACTTATTTTTAGTTTATGAATTTACACGAATATCAAGGAAAAGAACTTTTAAAACAATTTGGTATAAAAGTACAGGAAGGTATAGTCGCCGAAACCGTAGATCAGGCAATTGATGCATACAAAACCATTGTAGCCCGTACCGGTAGAGATGGTGTAGTAGTTAAAGCACAAGTACACGCAGGAGGAAGAGGCAAAGGCGGCGGAGTGAAATTTGCACCTGATTTTGATGCACTCAAAGAAAAGGCTCAAGCTATTTTAGGCATGACCTTAGTCACGCCTCAAACAGGACCGCAGGGCAAAGTAGTACACAAAATTCTCATAGCCGAAGATGCATATTATGAAGGTGCTTCGCCTACCAAAGAGTTTTATATGTCTGTTTTGTTAGACAGAGCTAAGGAATGCAATGCGATTGTTTATTCTGCCGAAGGCGGCATGGATATCGAAGAAGTAGCAGAAAATCATCCTGAAAAAATATTCAAAGAATGGGCAGATCCTGCTGTGGGCATTCAACCTTTTCAGGCAAGAAGAATTGCCTTTAATCTGGGATTATCCGGTGCTGCATTTAAAGATATGGTCGATTTTGTACAAAAACTGTACAAAGCTTACGTGGGTTCAGATGCCAGCTTATTTGAGATTAATCCTGTATTAAAAACCTCTGATGATAGAATTATTGCCGTTGATGCTAAAGTAAATCTTGACGACAATGCCCTTTATCGTCATCCCGATCTGGAAGCACAAAATGACAAACTGGAAATAGACCCTACAGAACTGGAAGCTGCAGAAGCTGACTTAAATTATGTGCAATTAGACGGCAATGTAGGCTGTATGGTAAACGGTGCAGGATTGGCTATGGCCACCATGGACATTATCAAATTGAGTGGTGGTGAGCCGGCCAACTTTTTGGATGTAGGCGGTACGGCAAATGCAGAACGCGTAGAAAAAGCATTTCGCATTATTTTAAAAGATAAAAAAGTAAAAGCTATCTTAATTAATATTTTCGGAGGTATTGTGCGATGCGACCGTGTAGCAGAAGGTGTAATTGATGCCTATAAATCCATAGGAAATATTGAAATACCAATTATAGTTCGTTTGCAAGGCACGAATGCCGAAATTGCTAAAAAAATGATTGAAGAATCAGGATTGAAAGTACAGTCTGCAATTTTATTAAGCGAAGCCGCAGATTTAGTAAGACTGGCAGTTGCTGAATAAAAATTGAATGATGAATGTTGAATGATGAATGATGAATGATGAATGATGAATGTTGAATGATGAATGATGAATGATGAATGATGAATGATGAATTTTGAGTGATAAATGATGAATGATAAATGATGAATGTTGTAGTATGCATACTGACTAATTAACCAATCAACAAATCAACTAATTAACTAATCAACTAATAAATTAATAAACCAATTAACTACCAAACTACTTAACTAATAAACTAATAAACTTCTTGCCTCTCCTAGCTCCATCCATATTATCTGCTGATTTCTCGAAGTTAGATTCGGAATTTGACATGCTGAATGCCAGCCGGGCAGATTATATCCATATTGATGTGATGGACGGTGTATTTGTTCCTAATATCACCCTTGGATTTCCGGTGATAAAAGCTATGCGAAAACTTTCTTCGAAAACCTTTGATGTCCATCTGATGATAGTAGAACCTGACCGCTATATTGAAGATTTCAAAAAAGCAGGTGCAGATATTTTATCCGTTCATATCGAGGCTTGTATACATTTACACAGGGTGATACAGAAAATAAAACAAAGCGGCATGCAAGCCGGTGTTGCCGTTAACCCGCATACTTCTATAAGTTTATTAGAAAATATTATTGCCGATATTGATATAGTTTGCTTAATGAGTGTAAATCCAGGATTTGGCGGGCAGTCATTTATAGAACAAACCTATTCAAAAATCAGTCGCTTAAAAGAATTGATTTTACAAAAAAACAGTTCGGCATTAATAGAAATTGACGGAGGGGTGACGCTGGATAATGCTTCAAAATTAATTGTGCATGGAGCAGATGTTTTGGTAGCCGGAAATACGGTTTTCAGTTCAGCCGAACCGATAAAAACGATCGAACAGCTTAAAAATATAAATTAATTTCTTACGTTTATAGTATGATGCTGAAACGGACTTCATTTTGCTGCTTTCTTTTACTTTCACTTTGTACACTGGCACAAACCAGATTAGTCGTAAAAGGCAAAATTACTAATATCAATGGAGATGGGGTATCTGAAGTAAATATTATACAAACCGGCACCAAAAACACTACCACCTCTAACAGCAAAGGGTATTACAATATTGAAGTAGAATATGAAGATTCCTGTATGTTGGAATTCAGTCATGTGGAATATGGCAAAAAGTATATCACTTTATTACCCTCTAATAAAGCATCTGTTTATAAAGATATCCATTTTGAAAGTGCCGTTAATACCATTGACACTGTTGAGATTACAGCAAAAATAAATGATGTAGGCATTAGCACCATTGATGCACAGGACGTAAAATATTTGCCCAACCCTACGAATGACATGGGTACTGTTGTAAAAACTATTGGACAAGGTGTTCAATCAAATAATGATCTAACGAGCCAGTATAATGTACGTGGCGGAAATTATGACGAAAACTTAGTATATGTCAATGATTTTGAAGTTTACCGGCCATTACTCATTTCCAACAGTGCACAGGAAGGTTTGAGTTTTGCCAATTTAGCTTTAACCGATAAACTGAGTTTCTCCGGTGGTGGCTTCGAGTCAAAATATGGCGATAAAATGTCATCGGTGCTCAATATCAAATACAAAACACCTACCGCATTTCACGGGTCATTTTCTGCCAGCTTATTGGGTGTAGATGCCCATGTAGAAGGCACATCCAAACGCAAAAAAGATTCGAGCACTGTTTTACCTAAGTTTACCTATTTAATTGGTGCACGCTATAAATCAAATGCCTACATGCTTGGTGCATTAGATAAAGACGGTGAATACAATCCCAACTTTTTTGACATACAAGGCGATTTTCATATTCGCCCTAACCTCAAACATGATATTGAACTGATTGGCAACCACGCTTTTAATAACTATAAATTCGTTCCTGTTTCTGAAGAAACCCGTGCCGGTACGTTTGACCAGCTCATCCGTTTTCTGGTAGAATTTGAAGGCTTGGAAAAAAACAGATTTCAAAATTCTATGGCAGGAATTGCTTATAAATACTTACCGAATGACAAACTGAGTTTAAAATTCATGTCTTCCTTTTGGAAATTGAAAGAGAGTGAAAGTTATAATGTATTGGGATATTACAGCTTAGATGAAATTGAAATAGATCCAAGCAGTGATAATTTCGGTAATGTAAAAGCCAATCTTGGTGTCGGTACTTTTCACAACTGGGCGAGAAATACCTTAGATGCAATTGTAACGAACTTTAGCCATAGCGGAAAATATGCATTAAGATCAAAAAAAGACAATTTAGAGAAACATCTTTTTGAGTGGGGAGCAACGGTACAATATGAAAAAATAGAGGATAAATTAAGTGAATGGACACGCATTGATTCATCCGGTTATTCTATTCCATATACGGGAAGTTCCATTCAATTTCCTTACCGTTTAAAATCAAGTGCTTCGCTGAGTTCAATTCGCACATTTGGCTATTTTCAGGATACATGGACTATTTTTAAACGCGACTCCAGCTACCTGACTTTAAATGCAGGTTTGCGCTATATGTTTTGGTCTGTCAATAAACAATTTTTAGTATCGCCAAGATTACAACTTATTTATAAACCCAAGCTTAAAAGTGATGTAACCTTTCGTTTAGCCGGAGGCATGTATGTACAACCGCCATTTTACAGAGAAATCCGTGATTTTGACGGCATCATTCACCGAGATGTTAAGGCACAGGAATCGTATCATATAATCGCCGGAGCCGAATACAATTTCAAAATCAAAAAAAGACCTTTCAAGTTTACGGCTGAAGCTTATTACAAATATATCCGGCATTTAAACCCGTATGAAATTCAAGATGTACGCATCCGCTATTTTGCCAATAATGATGCGAAAGGTTATGCCACAGGTTTTGATTTGCGCTTGTTTGGCGAAATGATAAAAGGCATTGACTCGTGGGTGACTATTTCCTATTTGAATACGAAAGAAAATTTGAATAACGACTATTATTATTCTTATCAAGACAGTACCGGAGCTATCTACAGTAATCCGTCAAAAACTACTAATCCAATCACCGATACATTAACTAATTATCCCGGATTTATTCGTCGCCCCAGCGATCAGGCATTGTTTGTCAGCTTGTTTTTTCAGGATTATTTGGAGAAATATAAACGCTTTAAAGTGCATTTGAATTTGGTAATCGGCACAGGCTTGCCATTTGGTCCTCCTGACAGAAACCGATATAAAGATGTGCTCAAAATGCCTCCTTACCGCCGCTTGGATATAGGTTTTTCTGCCTTATTAATGAGTGGTGAAAAACGAGGAGAGAAAAAGCCCAATTCTTTCGGCAGTCATTTTGATAAAATTTGGGCGAGTTTTGAAGTCTTTAATATCCTGGGAATTAGAAATACGCTTTCTTACAGATGGATAAAAGATACGGAAAACAATTTATGGGCAATTCCGAATTATCTCACCTCACGTCGATTTAATGTAAAAATGCAGATTACGTGGTAAGCATAAACAAATCATGAGAACTCTGTCTTTATGTATTAGCCTGTTTTTGTTGTTTACAAATTGTAATTCAACTCAAACTGACGATATTCCAAGCATAACCATTGACGACAAACATTATAATTTGCGTGCTGTGGTGAATGGTGTTATTCCAACGGAAAATTATAAAATAAAAGCGTGCAGTTCATTTATTATTGATGCAACGAAATATGATTTTTCCATTTTAAAAAAGATGAACAATGGAAATTTACCCGACATGATACAAATAATAACAAAGAATGGGACTTTCGCGGTGGATTTAGATACTGAAAATGAAATTACCGTTGATGAAAAATCTGCGATAAATATAGGTGGTCATGAAATTTTCTCAGGTTTACAACCAAAAGAAAAAGCATTGATAAGTATCGGAACGTTGCAATCTGTAAATGAAAATATAGAATTCAAATCGTTTTATACAACTTTCATTGAAGTTGAATAATATGGAAATAAATTCAGAAGAAAATTGCGCAACTTCCTGAATTGCTCCAAATCTTTTTTATCCAATAATGTAAATGCTAGAAAAACTATTTTGCTCTAAGCGGAATATGATAACTGGCTAACAAGGCTTTTGTAGCATCAATTAATTTTTTCACTTGTTCTGGATCGGTGCCATTGTAGTAACCTCTTATTCTACCCTCTTTATCAATAAGACAAAACTTCTGGTCATGGATAAAATCTTCCGAACCACCATCTCCTTGCGTAGCAGTGATAAAGTAGCCATTGCGTGCCATCTTGTATATATCTTGTTTATTGCCGGTTAGTAAATTCCAAATTTTTGAATTTACCTGATGCTCAATTCCATATTTAAACAATTGCCCTACTGAATCTGTTTCCGGATCAACCGTATGCGATAAAATCAAGACTTCATTTTCTTTTAAAAACGCATCTTGTACTGTTTGCATATTGCGGTGCATATCAATACAGATAGATTTGCAAGTAGTAAAAAAGAAATCGACAATCAGCACATGTCCCATTACACGATCTTTTGTAATGGTATCACCATTTTGATTGATGAAAGAGAAATTAGGAATCTGAAAATAAGCAGTATCCAGAAATGGTTTACCATTACGGGTAAAATTGGTAAAAGTATCTTTTGGTCCGTAAATAGGCAGTATCCTGTTCAAGTCTACTTTTGGCGAATGCTTCTCGATATTCATAAAAATAAACAAGAATGCA
The DNA here is from genome assembly GCA_964584555.1 of uncultured Chitinophagales bacterium. Classification (GTDB taxonomy): domain Bacteria; phylum Bacteroidota; class Bacteroidia; order Chitinophagales; family JADIYW01; genus JADJSS01. The sequence continues at coordinate 2,502 of CAZPBT010000132.1, read as the reverse complement.
ACCGGAAATACAGCCACTAAAATAAAAACTAAAAAAAATCCCTTTTTATTCTTAGAATTCATGGATTCAATTATTGAATCATGTACAATGCTTTATGCAAAGCATTGCCTTCGTACAATAAGGCAATAATTGCCCATACTAAGAACACTAAAGGAAAACCCAAAGAGAGCATCAACGCGCGCTTTTCATATTTCAAGTGCATAAACTCTCCAATGATGTATGCAGCTTTCAGTATGGAAAGTAAAGCGTAAAAGGTATTGAGTAAAAATCTACCTATAAAATGGGGTAGGAAGCCATAATAGTGTGCTAAGGCGACAGCTACTTCCAAAACTGTAATCACAGAAAGTACAACTGTAACTCGCCATACTGCTGATACTTGTGATTTATATTCCTCGTCGGTTAAATGCTCTGCTGACATATTATTTATTTTATATATTTTTATATGATATTTTAAGATTATTACATTAGGTAGAATGATAAGAATACGAATACCCAAACCAAATCTACAAAGTGCCAATATAAACCCAATTTTTCAATCATTTCATAGTGTCCTCTGCGTTGAAATACCCCTGCACCTGTAGCGAAGAATCCCCAAATATTCAAACATACCCCTGTAAATACGTGGAAACCGTGAAAGCCTGTAATGCCGAAGAACAAGGCACCAAATGCAACCGGACCACCCGTAGCTCTAAAGCCATCCATAAGTTGAAATTTCTCACCATGTGAAGTAAATGTATTTCCTACTAAATCAATTACTCTTTGTCCAATACCGGCATCAAAGTGATTCTCTGCCAGATGAGTAATGCCATTAACATCAGGTACAAAAGGATTAAAGAAAGGTCTCATACCCTCTCCTAATAAATGTGTCCACTCCCAAGCCTGACATCCTAAGAAAGCTGCACCACCTACTATTCCCCAAAACATCCAGAACATTACTCCTTTTTGATTCATTCGGTGACCTTCTTGAACTGCACGTACAACAAATACCGAACTCATAATCAAGATAAAGGTCATGATAGATACAAAACCCATTGGTATTTGATGATGCCCCATAAATGGCATAGCATTAAATACATGATTAGGATCCGGCCACCATTTGTGCGATAAGCGCAAAGAGAAATAAGCTATCAAAAACGCAGAAAATGTAAATGCGTCTGATAATAAAAAATACCACATCATGGTTTTTCCATAGCTTATTCCCATGGGCGACTTTTCCCCACCTTCACCATTATCCGGTGGTGGTGCAGGTAAATGTTCGTCTACATGATGCTCTTGAACTTCCAGTACTTCTGACATAGAATGAATTTATTCGATTAATGATTAAAATTTAAGTATAAAAATATAAACAAGTACAACCACAGCAAGCCCATGAAATGCCAATACATAGAAAGCAAATCCGTTCGCAAGGTATAGATGCCTTTTTCTTTGTCTTCCAGTTCGATCAAAATGGTTTTATCTGTTGTTTTCAATTGTATTAATGCATGAAAGGAGGCTATGAGTAAAAATATCAAGCCACCAGCAACATGTATAAAATGCATAAATGTAATGACATAAAAAAATGAGCCGGCAGGATTAGGACTGAATGCTAAATAAACACCTTGATTATATAAAGCACCCCAACCCATTATTTGCAGTATGCAAAATAAGATGCCCAAACCTAAAGTAATCCAAAGTCCAGCTGCCATCAGTTTTTTATTACCTTTTTTATTTGCTGTATGTGCAACGTATAAAAATGCGCTACTCAGCAAGATAACAAATGTAGCTACATTAAAAATTTTAGGCATCATAAAGCTACTCCAATTTCCGGCTGCACCTTTACGCACCACAAATGCGCTTGTAAACCCTGCAAAGATCATCATCACAGACAATATAGCCAGCCACATCGTGAAACGTTGTGCACCCTGTACATTATTTTGACGCTGATATGATGCTGTTACTCCCATTATAACTTATCTAAAACTAAAGCAATAAATACGACAGGTAAGTAAATAAAAGAAGCAAACATTAGTTTCTTTGCACTTTTATCATTTAAGTCTGTTGCCAGTTGTATTCCTGCAGTGAGAAAATAAAATCCCATGATGAGAACTATGAATAATGAGGTTAACCCGCTAAATTTAAAATAATAAGGTAGAACACTCATTAGGATTAATCCCAACAAAAATGGTATGTTTTGTAAAGCTGTTTTTCTGGTTTTTCCATCTGATGATGGCAATAAGAAATAGCCTGCTTTTTTATAGTCATCATCCAACAACCAGGCTATGGCCCAAAAATGCGGAATTTGCCAGAAGAATTGTATGGCAAAAAGCAATAGACCTTCGAGTCCGATAGTGCCTGTTGCAGCAGTATAACCAATCAACAAAGGCAATGAACCTGGTATAGCCCCGATAAATACCGCCATTGGACTTATACGTTTGAATGGCGTATAAATAAATGCATAGGATAATAATGCCAGAGCACCTAACAATCCACTTAGTGCATTAAAGTAAAATCCAAGAATAAAAA
>CAZPBT010000131.1:0-8403 GCA_964584555.1 uncultured Chitinophagales bacterium | reverse complement strand
CTGGCTGAGAATAAATCCGTATCCTGTTCCTGTTTCTCTGATTTTCAAAATGGAGTCTGCTCCGTTCATCATGAAAATGAACGTAATTAATATCAATTCAAAAGTTAATATCAATAAGGCATCTTTCCAAGGCCAGCCTTTCAATTCGGGCATTTGGAAACGAGCCACTTTAAAAGTTGTTCTTCGCAAGATAAAAATGATGGTAACAATAAATGTCAACACGGACAAAAACTCGATAAAATTGACAATAAAAACATAAAGTGTTTGTAATGGAGTGCCTTCTACTAAATGCAAATAAGTTCGGTGTCCTCCCGTAATTCCATCTAGAAATATTTCTACCAACTCAATTTGCGTAATGATAAATGACGAGTAAATAACAATATGCAATAAGGCAGGAAAAGTAAGCTTGAACATTTTTTTCTGTCCTACAGCAACAATCAGCATACTTTTTAGCCGGAAGCCGAATGTTGAGTTAATATGCTCAGGCTGACCACGCATGATATTGTCATACACTTGTTTAAACTGTTTAAAGGCAAAATAAAAAACGGTGGCAGTCAGCGAGATAAAAACTAAAATCTCCAAAATTCTTAAAAAAATTTCCATGTGCTAATGTATGTTTCACGAAATTACAATGTTTGCATTGATTTTTCCCCAAATTCTATAAACATAAGATTAACTTTTGGGTATTTTATCTTAAATAGCTTTGGTATATTTGTACGTAAATTTTAGTATGCTTATTCCTGATAATGCCCATAAGATTTTAGATAGTGAAAAGATTGAACTAAAGCTCGACCGTATGGCTTTTCAGGCTTTGGAACTTACTTTTGGTGATGATGATTTGGTTATCTTAGGCATAGAACCGGGAGGAGCGGATTTAGCTCAAAATTTGTATCAAAAAATTAAAATCCAGGATAGTACGAAAAATATAGCTTTCAGTACAGTTTATTTAAATAAACCTGAACCATTAACAGAGCCTGTGCTGATTAGAGATGAAATTGATTTCAACAACAAAGCTATAATTATAGTAGATGATGTTGGAAATACGGGAAGGACTTTGTTCTATGTATTACAGCCACTGACGCGATTTCATCCTAAAAAAATTATTATTGCCGTCTTGGTGGATAGAATGCACAAAACATTTCCGATAAATGCGGATATTGTTGGCTTCCCTATTGCGACTACACGGACTGAACATATTATAGTGCAATTTGAAAAGAACAGAGCTGAGGGTGCTTATTTGTTTTAATATTTTTTTGGAACTTTTTTTGTAGCAAATAATAAATGAATTTAATCAGGTTTTTTATCGTTTTGTGTTTAGTTGTTTTAATGGAAAACAGCTTTGCTCAATTATTGACAGCCACTGCAAAAGAAAAACTTATAGAAGACCGCATTGAGTATTTGAGAAATGCAAAATTGTTTATCAGTAATGCTTACTGGAAAGAGTTTGGAAAAAATGAATTTGAAGGCACGATAGTCTATTATGCTGATTCAGCTTCTTATTTTATCAATCCTAAAGAAGAGATGAAACAAAAAGTTTCCAAGTATACCATTTTAGAAAATGATTATAACTGGAACATCTGGAAAATGCGCTTGCCAAATGATTCTACTGATTATGTTTTGCTGACTACTTTTCAGTACGACCCGAAAGCCAAATGGGATATCAATTATAAAACGCCGGTATTGTTTTGCAGCTCTCCTGAATTGCTGACTAAAGTAAACAAAGAAATGAGCAGTACGGAAGACTGGGTAATTGATGTAATGCATGAGTTGTACCATCAATATCAATATAGTAACGATGCTTTACTCACTTATGTGATGCGGCTTTATCAGGAAAAAAAGATGATAGATATGGATAGTCTGCAGTCTGTTTATTTGCAGAACAAAATGGTGAATGATACCCTGAAAATGGAAAATGATTTACTGAAAAAGGCTATAGCTGCAGGGAATATTGAAGATGAAAAAAAATACTTTGCAGCATTTTTAAAATTACGAGGGGCACGAAATTTAGCTTATTTTAAAAAGAATAAATTCTGGCTGTCTACGCCTGAAGATTTTTGGGAAAAAATGGAAGGCGCTTGTTTGATGATGGAAGAAAAACTGCGAAAAGATTTTAATAAGATTCCAGTGCCCGATGGCATACAAAAGAACGATTTGTTGTATAAAAACGGATCTGAATATGTGGCATATAAACCCGATGCAGCAAAAGATTTCGGAGAACTGGATGATCAGTTTTATTATGTAGGAACTACCGGATATAATATGATAAAACTTTTGGAAAAAAATAAAGTGAACTATAAAGAAAATTACTTGCAATACGCATCAAAATCACTTTCCCTGATGTTAAAGTATTTTTATAAAATCTGATTTTTGCATGTATAGCACATTAAAGGAAATAGTTCAACTTCTTTTACAATTACTGAAAAAGTTATTTTCCCGCAAACTCATTATTCGCTTATATCTTCCACTATTAATACTCGTTGGAATTGTGATGTATGTCTGCTATCAGCGGGTAGAAAAAAATGCATTGGGAAAAACCTATTTTGATGTTGAGAAATTGCCGCATAAACATGTAGGTCTGCTATTGGGTACTTGCAAATATATGCGGGATAAAAAAACAATAAATCCATTTTGGAATTTCCGTTTGCAAGCGGCATATCAGCTATGGAAGGCAGGAAAAATTGATAAAATTCTAATCAGCGGCGATAATGGCTGGTATGGCTATAATGAACCCAAAGATTTTTTTGATGCATTAAAATCGCTCGGCGTTCCGGATGCTGCCATGGTCTGTGATTATGCCGGATTTCGCACACACGATTCTGTGATACGTTGTAAAAAAGTTTTCGGACAACAAGATATCATAATCATCTCTCAGCAATTTCATAATGAAAGAGCACTCTATATTGCCAAATATTATGGAGTAAATGCACTTGGTTATAATGCAGAGCAAGTGAGCTTCAGGGATAATTTGTGGAATGCGGTACGTGAAAGTCTTGCAAGAGTAAAATTACATCTGGATATCTTCGTATTGCATACCCAACCTCATTTTTTAGGACCTAAGATTTTTATATAGCATGCAGCAAGAATTAGAAAACAGTTTAGTGCAGTATATCTATGCTTGTAAAAATGCAGATGTTGAAAGTACTGTAAATTTACTTTATGATGGAATTTATAAACTCATTAGCAAAGAAAAATTAATTGATAGTCTAAAAAAAACTTTTTCAAACGATTCTATTTTAGATTTTATGAAAGATTTTTCTATTCATAAAATTTCATCAATTTTTGAAATAGACCACATCTATTTTGCTAAAGTAGAGTACTATTTGGAAATGGAAATTGACAGAAATGAAGATATACTTACGAAAATTGCAGATGATGCAATTATTGACTATGACGAACACGATAAAGAGTTGAAGAATCAAATTGAATTTATGCTTACCATGCTGAAAGCAGTATATGGTGAAGAACATGTAAAGTTTGACACTGATTTAGATTGCTTTTTAATTTGGCAATTAAATACCATGTTGGCAATAAATGAAAATGGAAAATGGAAATTTATACGATGGTTACCCGGCTCTGTTTATCAAAGGATATTCCCTAAAAAGATTGTTAAGAAACTTGCTACCAGATTCTTTTTGATGGATTAAACATAACCATTAGTGATACAAAACAAAAAAGACCGCAAACGGGGGGACACCTGCGATCTTTAGAATAAGGAGTTTTTATGTTTCGAGATTTAAAATCTCTAATGTTAAGACTAAGGGTTAGTTTTACCTATTCCATCATCAGTAATGATGATACTGCTGGATGAAGATGTTGTCGTAGTCGTTGTCGGTTGCGTTCCGTTTAATAACGTTAGCAAGTAAATCAAGAGGTATAACAATGCTTCCATATAATTTAATTTTCTTAGTACAAATTTAGGCAACTTACAGAGCTGTACCAACTTAAGTTGCATTGTTTTGTGACATGCTTTTTTTAATGCTTTTGCATAAAACTTTCTTAAAATACTGATAAAGTTGCAAATATTAGCTAAATTTGTTTAAATAGTTTTATGGACGATATTAAGGAATTAATTGAAATAATTTCAAAAAGAAAGCTAAGTCAGATTGATATCTTTGACAAATCACTGATTAGCCAGAAAGATACCTTATTTTCAAAATTGTATGACGGCGTAGCTTCAGGAGAAATTCAAACGGATGAAGATGCCGTAAAATATCTGTATACCGTGCCAAATGAATCACCTTCAGAAAATAACAAAGTAGCCTATCGCAGGCTTAAATCACGCTTCAAACAACGCTTATATAATACTTTGTATTTTCTGGATTTGAACCAGTCGAATTTAGCCGATTTGGCAAAAAAGGATTATGCATTTTGTCTTAATAAACTCTATCTCAGCAACCTGCTTTTGCGTTATGCCGATAACCGCAATGCATCAATAACACTTGTATTGGAAGCTTATCCGATTGCTCTAAAAAATAATTTTTATGACTTGTTAAAAGAGTTTTCATTCAAGTTACTCATCTTCTATGGAATGAATGGTAAAACTAAACAATACAATGAAGAAATAATCAGATATGAAAATTTTAAAAAAGAATTCGAGTTAGAACAAAGTGCCCAGCTGATTTACTCGAAAATCTATCTGATGAGTAATATGACCAAATATGATCCTAAAATTTTAGGACAGCAAATGTTAGCCGAAATTGAAAAACTGATACCACTTTATCAGGCATCTACTTCTGTAAATACTTATTTCAGCTATATCCGGAGTAAATTATTTTATTTTGAAAAATTTGCTGATAATGTCAATATGATTGCCGTTTGTGATGAGTTTCTTAAAAATTACAAGAGCTATAAAAGTTCACTTTTGCTCCAAAATTATACGGATGTAATTAGCCTGCATAAGCTAAAATCACTGTTTGATGTGCGCGAGTTACAAAAAAGCAATGAACTTGCCATGCAACTCGAATCGAATGCCCGAAGTTTAAACTGGCTTACAGTAAAAGAATTTCAATTTAAAGCTAATTTAAACAACCAGTTTAATCGGTATGTACTGGACATTGTTGAAGAAGTGATTGGCAGTATGCACTATAAATCTTCATCAAACGTCATAAAAGAACGCTGGTTACTTTATCAGGCTTATGCTATGCTAATGTTGCAGTATGTCAACCAATCTCCATATAGAATAAATATAAAAAAACTGGATAATCAGCTTGAAACCATCTCACAGGATAAAGCAGGATTTAATCTCTCTTTCCGAATTCTTGAAATAGTTTATGCCATTTCATTAAATGATTTAGATACGGCAGCCGACAAAATTACTCTGTTAGAGGCTTATCAAAAACGACATATTAAACAAGAAAAATACGAAAGATTTATCTTGTATTTAAGTTTATTGATACAAGCAGAAAAACGCGGTTTTAACTATAAAGAACTTGCCAGATTAAAGCCGTATATATCTCTTAAAGAAAATTTCAGAATGCAGTATATTAACATGAATGAAATCGTCTTTTTTGATAAACTGTGGGAAATAATATTGGATATGCTTAAAACTAATGATAATAAGCTGTTTGCTTAATGTGTTTCTATTAAGGTTGAAAGCTAATCTTCTCTTTTTCTATACTTGATTTTTTTGAGATATAATCAACAAAGCTAAAGTCTTCCAAACAAGATTTTAAAACTTTTATATCATTGGCAAAAATGCGGTCTTCATTAGCAAATGAAACTTTCTCACGAATGAAATTATGCGCAGCTTCTAATATAGATGAGCTTTTTAATGGTCTTCTGAATTCTATGGCTTGCGCGGCACACATCAATTCAATAGCTAATATGGTTTCAATATTATCTAAAATCTGATATAGCTTCCGCCCACTGATACTGCCCATGCTGACGTGATCTTCTTGCCCTAATGATGTTGGAATACTATCAGCACTTGCCGGAAAACAGAGCGTTTTATTTTCAGTAACTAAAGCAGCAGTTGTATATTGCGGAATCATAAAACCGCTGTTTAGTCCTACATCAGTCATTAAAAGCATTGGTAATCCGAATTTTCCTTCCAGCATCAAATAGCATCTTCTATCTGCAATATTGCCCAACTCAGAAGCAGCAAAACAAGCATAATCTAATGGCAATGCCAGAGGTTGTCCATGAAAGTTTCCGCCACTGATAGTATCATCAGCTGAAAAAATAACCGGATTGTCCGTTACCGAATTTAATTCGATTTCAGTAAGCTCTTTCAGATGTAGCCAGGCATTTCTCGAAGCACCGTGCACTTGTGGCATACAGCGCAAACTATAGGGGTCCTGCACTCGCTCACAGTCTTCATGTGCTTCCATGATTTCAGAATTTTCCAATAGCGATTGCAGGTGTTTTGCTACATGCAGACTTCCGGCATAAGGGCGAAGTTCATGTAGCTTATTTTCAAATGGACGCTTCGAGCCTTGTAAAGCTTCAAGGCTCATTGCACCGGCTATATCCGCTGCTTCGAGGCAATAATGCAATCGGTACACATCATGAACGGCGTAGGATAAAATAAACTGTGTGCCATTTATTAATGCAAGTCCTTCTTTAGGACCCAATAAAACAGGTTCCATGTTGTTTTCCTGTAATACAGCTTGGGTATTAGTAATCTTACCTCGGTAATAAACTTCGCCCATACCTATCAGTGGCAAAAACAAGTGCGCTAAAGGAGCTAAGTCGCCACTGGCACCTACACTGCCTTTTTCCGGTACTAAAGGAATAATATCTTCCTCAATCATCCATAGAATGCGTTCTAATGTGGTAAGTTGCACACCCGAAAAACCTTGCGCTAAGGCATGCAATTTAGTAATCAGCATGGTTTTAGCTATTTTTTTCGGTATCGGGTTGCCGATACCTACACTATGCGATTGTAATATTTTATACTGCAGTAATTCAGCATCTGCTTTAGATATTTTTTTATTAGCAAGAATACCGAAACCGGTATTAATGCCATAAACAGTTTCATCATTTTCTACAATTTCAAGTACATCGTGTTGAGATTTTAAAATTTTTTCTCTTGCAGTATTATTTAAAACTCCAGTGATTTTGCCTTCCGTTAAGGCCATACAAATGCGAACAGTAAGCTGATCTGTTCCATAATGAAATACTTCTGCCATGAAGTAAAAGTACAAAAAAAGTAAATGTTGCTTAAATGTCTTTTAATTGCGACACTTAAAAATTAATGGTGGTGTTGTTATGCTATTGCTGTAGTGACCCGAGCGGTCTTTCACCACTATCTCATAACTTACGGTATCAAATGGATAATCATATTGGTATAAAATACCTTCGCATCCCAGAGAGTCTAAAACGGATTTTAAGTCAATATCGATAGTCCCCGAAATATTGTCTGATGTTCCGTTTTTAGGAATTACCGGAATGACATATTTAAGTGTAGTATGAAAAATACTGTTCGTAATAAAACAAGATGAATCTACTGTAGAATTATCGAGTCTGCCAAAATCGCCGCCACCGTCAGTAAAATTGATTCTGATATACCCCGGGTCGCCAACGGTATATGGTTGAACTACGGTATATGAGTCAAATTCAATTGCCGGAGTATCCGGATATTCTGGTGTTTTATAACAAGAGTTAAACAAAAGCAAACTGCTTAAAAAACCAAACCAAATTTTGTGTCGCATAGTTGTATCTTTATGCCTCCTATGGCAGAAGCAATTTTAGAAAATATTTTTAATAGTGTCAATTTTTCTTTTGAAAAAAATGCACTTTCTGTTTTTCGATTTCAATATACGCATAATCCTGTTTATAAGCAATTTGTCGATTTGTTAAAAGTAAATCCGGATGATGTACATACGATGGAAAAAATTCCGTTTTTACCTATTGAGTTTTACAAATCACACAAAATCATTACTGATAACGCAGAAATTCAAAAAGTATTTGAAAGTTCGGGCACGACAGACAGCATCAGAAGCAAACATTTTGTAGCAGATTTAAATTTGTATAAGCAAGTAGCGGTTTCTATATTTGAACAAACTTATGGTGATTTACATGAATGGACTATTTTAGCCTTATTGCCTTCCTATCTTGAGCGGGATAATTCTTCACTGGTCTATATGGTAGATGATTTTATAAAAAGAACACAATCCGTTGATTCCGGATTTTATCTTGATCATCCCGAGCAATTAATACAAAAACTATTAGCCTTAAAAGAACAAGGCAAAAAAATATTACTGATTGGTGTCACCTTTGCGCTTTTGGATTTAGCCGAACAATTTCCTGCCGATTTATCAGGAATTACCATCATGGAAACCGGAGGGATGAAGGGCAGGAGAGAAGATATGCAGCGTTCTGAAATTCATGCAGTACTGTCTAATGCATTTCGGGTAAATGTCATACATTCAGAATATGGCATGACCGAATTATTATCGCAAG